>JAGGYV010000332.1 GCA_021162325.1 Desulfobacteraceae bacterium
AACTGACGCACCTACGGACTTACCATTATGGCCGCAACCGGCCCTGTTTCAATTCGACAATCTTATTTTTACCATTATCCCTGCCAACGACTCAGGCTTCTGGCGTACCATAAGCGGCAGCCCCCCACTGAATGGGAGAATGGGCATTCTCTGTCCGCATAACGGCATTTATTCATTCAGATTATTGAGCACCCCTTTTCAGGGGCCGGTCCAATCCGTTTGTGTGTATGACAATATGCTCTACATTGCTGTTGTTGAAGGAAATACTTTTACCGGAAAAGGCATCACCCATGTTCTGGCGGTGCCCATTAAAGATTTAAAGCAAAGCCTGAAGTAAAAAATCCGGATCCAAGAGGATCACCTTTGGATTAAGCCCAAAGGGTATGGGTGATACGCTGCCATGAAAAAAAATTTATTTTTCAGTATACTGCTAATGGGTTGGTTGCTATCTGCCGGATGCAATCAGGACATTGCCTGCTTGTTTCTGTCTATCGGTTGCGGCCAGGACGGACAGGCGGTTAAAGTGGACTTAAACAAAAAAGAACCGGTCAACCTGAAAGAATCGTCAGATGTCATTACCTACGCCTACCTTCCGCAATATTCCCATACGGTCTCTTACCAAAGACATCACCTGATAGTGGAATATCTGCGCAAAGAAACAAATCTCAATATAAAACAGATATTTCCAGACACCTTTGAACAGCATATGAAAATGGTCAGCCAGAACAAAATTGACATCTCTTATTCCAATCCGTTTATTTATGTTAAAATTGCTCACCGATATGGTGCCCGGGCTTTTGCACGTATTGTTGAAGCCCATAACCAGGAAAGCTTCCGCGGACAAATCATTTGCCGCGCGGATAACCATCACATCCAAACCATTTCCGACTGCCGGGGAAAGAGCTGGATTGCGGTTGATTCCACTTCGGCCGGCGGGTATCTTTATCCTTTAGGCTATTTTGCGGCCCAGGGTATTCAAAGAACAGATTTCAGCGGAATCAGCTTTGCACCCGGCCCTGGCGGGAAACAAGAGGGCGTTGTCCTTGCCGTTTATGCGGGAAAATACGATATCGGTACTATTCGGGAAGGCACTTTGAATGTGGTTGCGGATAAAATTGATACGCGTGAAATTCGGGTTATCGCCAAAACGCCTTTGTATCCCGGCTGGGTGTATGCAGCCAGAGCGGGACTGAATTCTAAAGTTGAAAAAAAAATAAAAACCGCGATGTTAAAACTTGATTATAATCTGAAAGAGCACAAACATATCCTGGAGACCGCTCATTTTACCGGATTGATATCGTCAAATGATCGGGATTTTGATCCCGTAACAGAATTGGCTGCCCTGGTGGGCATCAGCCTGGAAGAATAATGAAATTAGGATTTCGCAGTAAAATTTATTTGGGAATGTTTTCCCTGCTTCTGCTTCTGGGAATCGTACTTTTATTCCTTGTCAGCAGAATCATGTCGGACTCCATGTTGGAGGAAAACCGTAATCGCGGTATCTCCATTGGAGTCAATCTTGCCGCCCGTATGGTTGAACCGATGCTGGCCATGAATTTTTTAAGAATGAAAACATTGGTTGATCAAACCGTCCAGTTAAGTGATGACATTTTTTATACCTTTATTCTGGACGCTGACAATAAGCCGCTCATTCATACATTCAAAGGCGGTTTTCCGATAGACTTAAAAACGGTCAACAGCGTCTCCGGCCGGCAAAAATTTTCAACTCAGCTGTTGGATACCGGCAATCAGCTTATTTATGATTATGCGGTTCCCATTTTTATCGGTGAAGACAGACTTGGGACCGTTCGACTGGGACTGCTCCGCACCAAAGTCCGAAAAGCTATTAATCGCATCATGTTAAGTTCCTTCCTGTCCACCGGATTTGTCATTTTAATCGCCGGGTTTTTAGGAACATTTTTTGCCCGCACCGTCACACGGCGCATCCAAATTCTTCATTCATCAACAGAACAGGCATTGCGGGGGAACCTGGACATCCACACGGCACCGCTGTTAAAAAAAAACTGCTGGGACATTATGCAATGTGACAAACATGAATGCCCGGCTTATGGCAACCTGCATCATAGATGCTGGTATACTGCCGGGACCCTCTGTCCGACCTGTGTTGAGGGAGAATATGCAAAAAAAATTACCAGTTGTCAAAAATGTCAGGTTTATCAAAAATGCGCGGGAGATGAAATCCAGAGCTTTGCCGAAAGCTTTGATACCATGACCCAATCGTTAAGAACCAATCTTTTGGAGCAGGAAAATGCAAAAGAAATATTAAAAGAACAACGGGAACTCCTGCAAACTATCTTAGACGTCATACCCGATTTTGTTTCCCTCCAGGACAGACACTCCGTATACAAGTCAGTAAACAAGGCATTCTGCAAAATTGTCGGGAAAAACGAAAATGAAATCATTGGAAAAACGGATTTTGACTTGTTTGCCCGACAGCAGGCAGAAATCTTTCAACAGGAAGACATAGAAATATTTTCCACAGGCAACCCCCTGATTAAAGAAAGCAAATTAGTGGGGCCGAAAGAGACCAAATGGCTGCATGTCGTCAAAACCCCGGTTTTAGAAACCAACGGAAAAGTGTGGGGCATATTGTGCAGCGGACGTGATATCAGCGAACTCAAACAGATCCAGAGCCACCTTTCCCAGTCGCAAAAAATGGAAGCCGTGGGCCAGTTAACGGCAGGCATCGCTCATGAAATTAACACCCCGCTTGGCATTATTTTAGGCTACGCCCAACTTTTACTCGAAGATACGCCACCGGCCAGTCAGGTTCATGAAGATTTAACCATGATTGAAAAACAGACCAAGATATGCCGTAAAATTGTTTCCGACCTTTTAAAATTTTCCAGATACACTGAAAGCGCTATTTCCTTGCTGGATATGAACCAGTTAATTGAGGAAGCCGTCCTGGTGGTTGAGCACACATTCAAACTGGATCATGTCAATATTATAAGAAATTACAGGTCTGATGTACCTGCTGTAAAAGGGGACAAAGATAAATTTAAGCAGATTTTTATCAACCTTCTCGGAAACGCCCACGACGCCATTGGAACAGATGGGACCATACAGATAAAAACCGAGTATAATCAAAAAAAGAATGAAGTGGTAATTTATGTGGGGGACACCGGTTCAGGAATCGCTCCAGATGCTATAAACAGAATATTCGATCCGTTTTACACCACTAAACCGGTCGACAAAGGAACCGGGCTGGGCCTGTCGGTTACTTTCGGCATCATTAATGATCATGGCGGGCGGATTACCGTTGAAAGCCCGCCCGCTACCACAAGCAAAGTGTTTGACACGGTTCAGAGTACTGTGTTTATCATTCGATTTCCAGCGGCACCAAATTAGTGGTTAAACCAAAACCCCTAAATCCAAGTTGTCATTACGAGGAGTAAGGAACGAACGACGAAGTAATCCCCTGTTTTTAATAAGATTGCTTCGGTCGTTCCTCCCTCGCAATGACAAAAAGGTTATAATTGAGGCACTTTCCGGCAGCACATAATTAAGTGGAAATTTATTTTTTACAAAAAAACTGTAACGGAAAATGGCCAGAAATGAAAAAAGGAGTCAGAAAATGGCTGACATATTAGTGTTAGATGATGTATTAGATGCGGCAATACTGATCAAAAGGATTCTGCAAAAAAAAGGACACCAGGTTTTCACTTTTACAGAAGAGGAAGAGGCCTTAAATTATTTACGGTCCCATACCATCGACCTGGCAATCTTAGATATTAAACTAAAAAAAATGAGTGGTGTTGAAGTATTGGAAGAGCTGAAAAAAATAGCGCCGACCATACGGGCCATTATGCTGACAGGCTATCCCACCCTTGAAACAGCCAGGGAATCTTTAAACCTGGGGGCAAGCGAGTACTGTGTCAAGCCGATTGACAAGGAGGAGTTGGAGGAGAAAGTGGCCAGTGTATTAAGGGCTTAACATCTAGCTGGGAGAAACTGTAAAAGTTTAAAGTGAACTAAAGTTTAAAGTGAACTAAAGTTGTGGTAAATGCCTTCGGCATTATCAATTTTAATTTTAAAAATGGTTGCGCGTTTCGCGCAGTCCGAAACTTTAGTCACTTTAGATCACTTTAGTCACTTCAAACTTCTTTTTTAAAAAAATGCCAGGAAAATTCCGTCATGCATTTAACCAACTTGTTTAAACATTGGACCTACCAGGTTTTTTCACCAGGGACCGTTCTCAGGGACAAATATGAGGCGTTTAAATCCCTGTTGAATG
>JAGGYV010000149.1 GCA_021162325.1 Desulfobacteraceae bacterium
GCCCCCACCAGTGAACCAAACCGCCAGCCGCCGGAATAAACGGCAATGCCGCTTTTGACGATACTGTTGGCCACTACCGCAATGGTGATGCCGACAGCACCCACGGCATGGGGCAGGGCAACGGCTTTGGTTTGTTCTGCAATGGACAGGGTGATGGCATCCACATCTGCCAGACCGGAAACCAGGGAGGCCAGGTACAGGCCTTTATCGCCCAGGTATATTTTGGCAATTTTTGCGACAAACAGGATCAGTACAAAAAATAGAGCGAATTTAATGGCAGGACCTAATGAAAAGGGGTTTTTAAGGCTGACTTCCCCGTGGGCATCACATTTTTTGTTATCTTGATTCTGTTTTGAGCGGAACCACAGAAAAATAACCGCAATGGTTGCGACCACGGTCATGGTGCCGATGGACCAGGCCAGGTGGGTCATCAGCGTCCAGTCCAGAATGGCGACCACCACCAGCACCCGTCCAAACATGGTGGCGTTGGCAATAATGGTGGCAAACGCACAGGCTGTGGCCAGGCCCGGGGCTTGTTTCGCCTGGGTTGCCATTGCCGCAGTCACCGCTGTTGACGACGTCAGCCCGCCGAAAAGGCCGGTTAAGCCAAGACCCCTTTCCGCGCCGAGAAATTTGGTCAGAAAATATCCCACAAAACTGATACCGGATATCAGGATTACTAAAAACATGACTTTATAGGGGTTAAACGCGCCGTAAGGGTCGAGTGCCCGGTTGGGCAGCAGGGGCAGGACAATCAGGATAATGGCCAGAAATTTTAATGTGTCGGTGAGTTCCACCCGTTTCAACTGTAAAAGGATTTTAGCCATAAACCGCTTTAATGACAGAAGAATGGTGACGAGCAGCGCCAGTATACCGGCTGCCTGGGGATTCGTGTGACAAAGCATGCCCAGGCCGCAGCAGACCACGGCGGCGATTTCCGTGGTGATACCGGGATCTTCATTTTCGATATGAAAGTACATGGCGATCACCATGATGACGAGCCCGGCAATAATAACCGGGGCGACTGACGGATAAGCCGTCCCGATCAGGGCGGCGGAATATCCCCCCAGCGACAGGATGGAAAATGTTCTTACTCCCAATAGCGTGTCCGGCGGTTCGGGTTGAACCGTATTGCCGGTTTCGTTCGTTTCGCAGGCAGTCGTAAATGGTGGGATCAGGGATCGCTCTATGCCGATGAGTACACCGATGCCCATCGCGTAAATGATTTTTAAAAAAATGTCGAGGCTCAAATCCATGGATGCTCCTTATTCGTTGAAATCAGCAGGGTTGTTTTTTAAATTATTTTTATGTGAACATATCATACCAGATATTTTTGGGTGTAAAAATAAAGAAATTTTCCGTTTTGACAATTAGATCGGTTCACCATAAGGTGAGTTTGGGTTGGTTTGAAAAATTTAAGATAAATTAAATCTGACAAACTCGTAAAAAGTAGAATTCCGATGGCAAAGAAAAAAGTTCCACCAAATATTAAAATTGGCGAGGCGCGCAAATCCTGAGTAATGATTTGTACTTATCGTACCATGAAGAAGCGAAGGATGCAGCGCAACAAAGAATTTGGACTTTTTACGAAGCCATCAAATTTATAAATTTTAAAGAGGCGTTAAATTGGCTCGAATACTGATTGTCGACGACGACCCCGATATTTGTTCCCTGCTTTTGAAATTAATAGAAGGGCTTCATCACCAGCCCTTTGCCACCCATACCATGGCAGATGGTCTTTTCCACGCGCAAAACAATGATTATGCGCTGGTTTTTCTCGATATGGGCCTTCCTGACGGGAATGGGTTGCAGATTTTACCGGATCTGCTCAGAACGCCCTCGACACCCGAGGTGATTATTATTACAGGTGCCGGAGATAATCGCGGTGCTGAACTGGCATTCAAGCACGGGGCATGGGATTACCTCAGCAAGCCGTTTTTTCGGGAGGAAGTCTCTTTAGCCATTTCCCGGGCGCTTCAATACCGTTTGGAAAAAGAATCCAACAAAAGCCCTTTATCTCTTGATCGTAACGGAATTATCGGTGATTCAGACGGCATTCGCGGATGTCTGGATGATGTGGCCCGCGCCTGTAATTCAGATGCCAGTGTGCTTATAATTGGTGGGTCCGGTACGGGTAAAGAGCTGTTTGCCAGGGCTATCCATATTAACAGCAAAAGGGCCTCCCATCGGTTTGTGACGGTTGATTGTGGGGCCTTACCGGAAACCCTGGTGGAGAGTATTCTCTTTGGTCATGAAAAAGGCGCTTTTACCGGCGCGCTCAAGCAAAGCGAAGGACTTATCAGGCAGGCCGAAGGCGGAACTCTTTTTTTAGATGAGATCGGTGAACTCCCCTTCACCATTCAAAAATCTCTGCTGCGCATGCTTCAGGAAAAACGTTTCTTACCGCTGGGTGCAGACAAAGAAGTATCGGTTGATTTCAGGCTGATCGCCGCCACTAACCGGAATCTTGACCAGATGGTGGAAAAAGGCAGTTTTCGCGAGGACTTGTTGTTTCGAATTCAGGGTATTGAAATCAATCTTTTGCCGCTTATAGACCGGAAGCAGGATATTGAAGAAATTGCGCTCAGTAAAATACATCAACTGAGTGAACATTACGGCAATGAGACAAAGGGCGTCTCCCGGGAATTTTTAGATGCTTTAAAGGCTCAGGAATGGCCGGGAAATGTGCGCGAACTCATCAATGCGCTGGAATATGCAGTGGCTTCAGCCGGTCAGGACCCAACCCTGTACCCCAAGCATTTGCCGCCAAAATATCGCGCTGAACTGCTGCAGCTGAAAACAGCACCCCCAATGGAATCTGATGCCGGTCCGGTTGATTCTTCGGATATCGGTGAAGCTTTTCCCCTTATGTCGGATTACCGGAGCGAATTTGAAAGAAAGTATTTGCAGGCACTTGCAATAAGGGCTAAAGGCGATCGGAATATTGCCTGTCGTCTTTCAGGAATTTCCCAGAGCCGGTTGTATGATTTGTTGAAAAAGTATAATCTTTCACTGGTTGATACCTTTGGTAATTGAGGCGACGATCACCGTTTGATTCCTGAAAAAAAGAAAATCCGTTCCTGTTTCCTGGAAACAGGAATGGATTTTTTGTTTCTTGTCTCGGCGAGTTGTTTTAATATATTGATATTGCTACTAAAGTGGTAAAAAGATATTTTGGCACCCAATTTGCAATATAAATTATAAAGTTAATTAAGCCAACATTGTTTGACGTTTTAGAAAAAGGAATCGCTACGAAAATGAATCGGACATTGAGAAATAATGATAAATGGGACATCCGGCCAAATCCAAACGGACGTGGAATAAATATATGTGTTCTTGAGGAAAAGGGCCCTTTTTATTTCGGGATGAATCTTATTGGAAAGCTCATTCGGATCCCGCTTAATTTTTTTTACGGAAAAACGTATAAATAGCTGATTTTTTTAATGTTGATCTGTTGGCGGAGAATGCAGGTTGTTAGTATTCATGCTCTCCATTTCTTATGAACCAAATTCATGGGAAATTTAATTATAGCCCGGGTTTTCAAAAAACCCGGGCACTTAGATTTTTACGAAGCCATCAAGGCGGCGTACCTGTCAATAAGAAATAAAGACCTGATGCGGATTTTCCAATCAGGAAAAAATATAGAAAAGGAGTAAATCAATGAAAAAAGCATTTCAAATAACAAAAATAGCAGTCGCTACAGTTAAAGCATTTGTTGAATACCAGATCTTTTATCGTAACCACAATGATGAATTCTAGTCGTTTCATCATCAGAGTAATAGGCCTGAGCGGTTAACGCATTAAGATTCATCTGAATTCAGGTTTTTTGCTTTACGGTAGTAAAATGAAGAAATGGCAAGTATTGACCGTTTGCGGTGATGCTTGCCATTTCTTTGTTGGCGGGTATTCGATATTTTAAATCCCCCTCTTATTCCCTTTGTTTCTATATCCCTTCAAACCCAATATAATCCAGCATTAATGCAATATTTTATTATATCGGGAAATTAATTTTTTGAGGTCGTTAATAATTTCTTGTCTTAATGCTGCCGGTTCCAGCACGACCGCTTCAGCCCCTAAGGACATCACCCATCGTTTAACATCATTCCAGCCTGAGGTTTCGATCTCCAAAATCAGGGAGTTGTCTTTGTTCTCGACAATGGTCTGGTTTTTAAAAAAATTTCGTTCCCGAATGTATTTGGCCTGGCTCGGAGAAATCCATAACCGGATTGACACCGGATCATCGTAAATAATGTCAAATGATGATTCCAGCAGTTTTTCAGGATCAAAATTTTCCGGATATTCAAACGTTTCTTCGGATTTGTCAATTTTTTGGATCCTTTCCACGGCCAGGGTCCGGATAGTGTCGTGCTTCGGAACCCGGACAAAGATATACATCCCTCCGTTACTTTCAAAAAAATGCAGCGGCTCAATAAGGTAATGCTTTTTCTTTTCATCATAGAATGAAAAATAACTCACCATGCAGATTTTTTGTTTCAGGATGGCATCGGCAAGCATGTCGATAATTTCCTCCTTCCCGGAATAATCCTTGGCAAACTTGGACTGGGGGATGAACAGGGTCTTGATTTTGTCCAGCTGTTTGAATACCGAGGGGGGCAGAAATGCGTTGATCTTGTTAAAAGCCGATTGGGCTTCGGCTTCTAAGCGGGTGCCTTTATAAATCGTCGCTTCCCCTTTGAGCAGGTACAGGGCCAACATTTCGGCAAAAGAAAGTTTTAATTCGGGCACGGAAATATTGGGCATTTTTTTGACATATTCCGGCTGTAGGTGCCATTGCTTGTTCCGTTCATCAGGAGACTTGTCATCATAGACGGGAAAATGCATGCTTTGCAGGGTTTCGATGATCCGATAGACGGAGCGCCGGTCTGTTCCGATGTTTTCGCATAGTTCGTTGATGGTAGCGCCTTTTGGTCGTGCCAGCAGGTCTACGGTTTTTAATAATCGGACAAGTTGTTTTTCTCTCATGGGGCCTATCTTTGTGTTAATTGCATATAATATTCAGTGGTTACGCCGACGACCGTAGCGGGTGAGTTTGTTTTTATTATGTTTTCAAGTGGTTATAAAAAAAATAAAAAAAATGAACAAGTGTGGCCAAAACCGCATACTTGCCGTTTTATAATACCGCCAACATGAAACAATGAATCATAAAAAAACGGAGGAAATGACCATGCTTAACCAGAAAGCGCTTAACCAGAAAGAAATTAATATTATCACTTTATCAGAACATCGGGTTTTTGAGAAGAAGGAAATTGCTGAAAAGGAGAAAACAGGGCATTTAAGCAGAGATAAAGATATGGATTTTATCGAAACCCTGTTCCGGTTTATGGGCGGGAAGCGGCAAACGGTTATTTCGTTTATCCGGATGAAATTGAACCGGAAAAAACAGGCATTTTTTATCCGGGAACTGAAAAAATGCGGAAGCCTGAGACAGCAGGCCCGATGTATAAAAAAATATATCGGTCACCTGAAAGTAAATGATGCCAAGGCTTTGTTAATGAGTCTGCCGGAATTGCTGCCCGGAAAAATTGAGGCATTGACCTATCATGGGGAAGATATGCCTGAAAATCGCCTGATGAAATTTGCAAAAACCTTTAATTTGTCCAATGAAGATGCATTGTTTTGCATGTTTTTCTTTTTAATGACGCGCGAGGACCTTGGGAAAACGGAATTATTAAACGTGGGCAGGGCAATATAAATACTTGATTTTTATAATATATTCTTTTATCGTGCGCTTATTGTTTTTCGTTAGCCGGAATTTTTTATCCGGCAAATGGGGACATTCGCCACTGAAATTCTTTTTTTTATTCCAATCCCCTTATATCTGAACCCAGACCCCTTGCGAAAAATCGCTACAACGCAGTAGATGGGGCTTTTGGCAATCGGGTTTGGACCACACTAAGCATTAAATATTATAGAATATACATGTAAAAAAAGGCCTTCAAACGTGGCAATAATTAACTTTTTGGCCCCACAAGAGCAATATAGGAACGAAAATTGGTGAGCGCAAAGCGGCACTATATTCCCGGGGCAGTGCTTCTGACGGGATCGATTCCGGTTTGTGAATGACAAGGTTAAATAGATTTCATAGTCAGAAACAGCCTGTGGCTGTTATCACTTAATCGGGTGAACCCAAAACGCTCGTAAAAACGGTGTGCGTCACGGTTGATGGCATCCACGACCATGGCATAAATAGCGACTTCATCACTGACAGCCAGGACGCGCTTAACTGCATCGGCAAGCAGCATTTTACCGACACCTTTTCCCTGGGCGGATTGACTTATCGCCAGTCTGCCAATTAAGACAGCGGGTACCGGATGTTCAGGCAGCTTTTGAGATAGCTTTTCAGGCAAGTGATTTAACTCAATCGATAAGCTGCTCAAGGTGTAATAGCCAATTACCTTTTTTGGGTGGTCTGTTTCCGCAGCGATAAAAACACGGCTGATGTGGCGTTTAACATCTTGGCTTGCCAGTCTTTGCAGGTAATGGTCGAGTATTTCAACGCCGCAACAAAAGCCTGGTCTGTCATGATTCGTGTTAAGCGGCTCAATGATCAAATGACAAAAATCGATCATTTGCTGACTACTCGCCGGGAATGTTCTTCAAGAGCATCGGTCAGCTTGCTGTTGAAGCTAACCGTAGCAGCCAGCGCATTGAAGAAAGTGTTTGAGTTTTTAGCATTCAAAGCCATGGCCTCATGCGCATGGACGGTTTTTTTTGCCTGTTCCACGGCACTATGCAGAATAAACTTGCTGACAGTTTTCCCTTCAAATCCGGCGGCACGCTCTAAAAGGCTTTTCACGCTGCTCTCTATCCGGATATTGATCCGCTTATTGGCTTGTGTCGGTGCTTTCAAAATGAATGTCCTCTATTTTTAAGGGGTGTTTTAAAGTTTACCAAAATGTACGTCATAATGGTGCCTTTGTCAACCTGATTTTTTAGCTTCCGTAATCAGCGTACAGCGGGACGTTTTTTAATAGAGAGGTCAAGTCCATTCTTGGCTTCTAATGCCTAAATTTTTCAGCATAGGGGTCTGCCCTTGTCTCATTTTAAAATTTTATAAAGCGTCAAAAGCAGTCCGCAACCCAAGATTTAAATTCAATTTGCCGTTTTTTCGCCGTCATCGTCCAGTTCCACTTCCAGGTAAATGATTCTCACATTGATGCTGGCTGCACGGTTTTTGTCATCATATGTTTTTTTAAGATCTTTTGTGAAAAAAACGAACGGTTCTATGAAACATCGTCGGAAAATTCATCAGCAAAAAATCCTTTGGATGGCGTCTGATTCCTGATTCACGGAAACCTCCTTGCCGTAGGGACGTAGAAAAAAATAATTATCCCATCTTACTTGTCTTTTGGCCCGTATTCTTTGTTGCGATAAAACTCCCATAACCGGGAAGAGTGTTCCCGTTTCTTCTAATTATAACCATTAAGCATTGTTCGTAATTCATAAGATTGTCAAAGACAGCCGGATTTTTCCGGCCGTCTTATTGAAAATGGCTGGAATCCTCACCCCATTTTCAATTCTTTTGATATCTCCTCTGATCCCCAAAAAACTTCTTTATGAGCGATATAACTTGACCACCGTGGTATACATGCTTAATAGTGTCGTTAATACAAATACTTGACTTTTATTAAATAGTTTTTTAATCTGTCGGTATTATTTTTCGTTAAATTAAACTTCCCATCCGGAAAATGGGAACATTTGCCCCTGAAATTCCTTTTTTAGTTTAATCCACCGATAAACCAGATCCCTGGCGAAAAATTTCAAACCGGATAACCGTTTTAATCGCGCTGTCTTAAATTCCGCTTGGATTGGAAGTCGCGTCGCGTCATTTTTGGGTGATTAAAAAGCAGTTTCTCCGGTTGAATCTTTAATCTGAAAAAACAGGAGAACGGGGATGCGTCAGAAGTATCAGATGATCAGAGATGATGTCGAAAACATACTCAAGATCAGGGAGTATGCCATCATTGATAAAGATTTGAAAAATGTCGCCACTGCCAACCTGCGTGAAATGGATTTTTTTCTACTTTACGAAGAGATCTATGACCGTTCTTTTATAAAAAGTGCGATTGCCGGAGAGAAAAATTTGATTCAGGCATTGCGGACCGTCAATTTTTTTCCAGTCGCAAACTATGCCGCCGAACTCGCCGAAGCAGTCATGGGCCTGTATGATTCAGGCAAAGAATGCCAGACAGAACTTTTTTTTGATGATGCCATACCCATGGTTTGATTTTGAATAAATGATTGAAATCAAGGATAAAGAGGCATAAAGTAGAGTTTCATCAATTTGGAATTTAATTTAATCCAAACTTTTCATATATTTGAAGCGCTCGGCGTGGATAAACATTTAAACAATAGCAGTTGGGAGGCAGGATGGAAAATGGTTTTAAGACATTTGCCGAAGTGATTAGTTTTGCTGTGATGCGGGAAGAAGAATCATATAAATTTTATAAAAATCTTGCGGAAACGACCACGGATCCATTCCTCCAGCCGCTTTTTAGTGAGTTTGCCAGGGAAGAATTGCAACACAAAAAGATGCTGCTGACCATTGACGCCAGTGCCCTTGAAAAAATGTTTGAGAGAATAATAGAAAAACAGGACGACTTGGGAATTGCCAAAAAACTTGAGAATGTTGCGCCGAATCCGGAGATGGCGTTTGCTGATGCCCTGGTCCTGGCCATGAAGCGTGAGGACAAAGCCTTTGAATTGTATTCTCTGCTGGCTGAAATCTCAGATGATGACGATTTAAGTGTTTTGTTTCTGGGACTTGCCAAAGAAGAGGAGCAGCATCGGACAAAAATTGAAAAAACATATAAATCGCTTTTTGATCAGTAAAAAACCCGGTTCAGTCTGAAGTCATGAACCAGAAGCGATTGTTGCCCGGAATTTTTATTGGCACCTTTTAAAATAATAATTACGGGCTTTTTATTTTGAAAGCGTCCGGACCACCATTCGCCGGATTTTTACGGATGTCTATATGAAAAAAGATAACAAGCTTATCATAATTATCAGTTTTCTTCTGGTCATTGGTTTTTTGATTACCAGTCTGGCCAGTTACTTTGTGTCGTTAAAATCATTGCGCTCTGAAATTATAATAAATGAGCTGCCATTGACCAGCGACAATATTTATTCGGAAATCCAAAAAGATTTGTTCCGTCCTGTTTTTATTTCTTCCCTGATGGCAAAAAACACGTTTTTAAGGGACTGGGTTATTTCCGGGGAGAAGGATGAGGCGCAAGTCACGAAATACCTCAAGGAAATAAAAGAAAAATTCAATACGTTTACCAGTTTTTTTGTGTCTGAAAAAACCCGGAATTATTATTATACGGACGGTATGCTTAAGAAAGTGGCTCCGGATGAAGAACGGGATGCCTGGTATTTCAGGGTTCGTGAAATGAAGGACGAGTACGAAATCAATGTCGATCCGGATATGGCCAACAAGGACATGATGACCATTTTTGTCAATTATCGCATGTTTGACTATGATGGCAATTATATCGGGGCGACAGGCGTTGGTCTGACAGTGGATGCGGTGAAGATACTGATTGAGGAGTATCAAAAAAAATACAACCGGGATATTTATTTTGTTGATAAAAACGGCGACGTCAAGCTTTCCGGGTCAAATTTTTTGAAACCGGGTGCCAATATTTTTAAAAGCGAGCGTTATACACATTATGTGGATGAAATTCTTTCGCACCCGGAGTGGTCATTTAATTATAGAGATGAAAACGGTATGGTTCATGTGAACACCCGTTATGTCACTGAATTCGAGTGGTACCTTGTTGTGGAACAGCCCGAAGGGGAGACCACCCGGCATATTTTTATCGCGCTGATGATCAATTTGGGGATATGCATTTTTATCACCATTATTGTTCTGGTGCTGGTTTCATTAAGTGTTAAAGCATACCTGAGCAGAATCGACACCCTTCGCGGAATCGTTCCGATTTGTTCTTACTGCAAGCAGATTCGAGATGACAAGGGGTACTGGAACCAGGTGGAGGCGTATGTCGCCAAGCATACTGATGCGGAATTTAGCCACGGAATTTGTCCGGACTGCATGAAAAAGCATTACCCGGAATTCGCTGATAAAATCGATAGAAAATAATTCGTGGACGGCCCTTACGGGAAATTTTCGTACCGGTCAGCCGGAGTTCTGGCGCAGGACGCAATGGGTATACGCACATGGCAAAAAAATCGAAATCACCCGATAAATTAAAAGAAACTGCCACGGAGGCCATCCTGGAAAGTGTTTCCGACGGTGTTTTTACGGTGGATCACAATTGGAAAATCATGTCGTTTAATCGGTCAGCGGAGGAAATTACCGGTATCCCCCGGAATGAAGCCATCGGCAGACATTGCTGGGAAGTGTTTCGGTCCAATATGTGTGAAAGTGACTGCGCGCTGAAAAAAACCATGAAAGAAAGCAAATCCTTTGTCAACACCTCAACGCATATTATCAATAGTGAAAAAAAACGAATTCCCATCACCGTATCCACATCCCTGCTAAAAGATAAAGAGGGAAAAATTATCGGTGGCGTGGAAACCTTCCGGGATCATACGTTGGTGGAAGAGTTGCGAAAGAAGCTTTCCGGCAGTTATCGGATGGGGGATATTGTCAGTGCCAGCCCGGAAATGAAAAGAATTTTCAGCATCCTTCCGCAGATATCCGAAAGTGACAGCACGGTGTTGATCGAGGGAGAGACCGGGACAGGAAAAGAGTTGATGGCCCGGGCGATCCACAATTTAAGCCTGCGAAAAGACCATCCGTTTGTGGCAATCAACTGCGGGGCATTGCCGGATACCCTTTTGGAGTCGGAACTTTTCGGTTACAAGGCCGGGGCGTTTACCCATGCGGTAAAAGACAAGCCGGGACTTTTTGCTGTTGCCAAAGGGGGGACGCTTTTGCTTGATGAAATTGGGGATACAAGCGCGGCGTTTCAGGCAAGACTGCTCCGGGTGCTTGAGGAACAGGAGTTTCAGCCCCTTGGGGCGGTGAAAAAGGAAAAAGCAAATGTCCGGGTGATTGCCGCCACAAATAAAAATCTTTCCCGTCTGGTGGAAGAGAAAATATTTCGCCAGGATCTTTTTTACCGGATTAATGTGGTAAACATAAACCTTCCGCCGCTAAGGCAGCGCATGGAGGATATACTGCTGCTGATCGAACATTTTATCGCCAAACTCAACCGTCTCCGGGGAAAATTCGTCAGCGGAATTGATCAGCAGGTCCTTGAAATTTTGATGTCCCATGATTTTCCCGGTAATATCCGGGAGTTGGAAAATATTATTGAACACGCATTTGTGTTGTGCGCAGAAGGGGATATTAAGCCGGAGCATCTTCCGGCAATGTTTTCTAAGCAATCCAGGACAATCTCTGAACATGAAATCCCGGAATATGAAACGCCGGATGATCCGGTCCGGTCAGCGGAAATCAGGGTTATCATGGATGCGTTGAAACGAAATAATTATAACCGCAAAGCCGCTGCCGATGATCTTGGCATGCATAAAAGTACGCTTTTTAGAAAAATTGAAAAGCTGGGTATTCGCCTTCCGAAAATTGACGGTCGTTCCAGAAATTACAAAGACACCGTATAGGGTTGCCGTTATGCGACTATATACGTCGCAATTTTGCGTTTCTGAGTAAATGATGCCTCCTTGTTTTTAGCTGCTTTAATTTTGTAACATCCCGTTATTGTATGGTATCATTTTATTTTAAAAAAGTTTTATAAATAATGGCACAAGGATTGCTTTAATAATTGACGGTGCTTGGCTGAAAATTAGTTTGTGGTCAGGCACAGGAAAGGAAAAGGAGGCAACAATTGTATGAGAGTCGCACTGACAGCCTGGGGAGACATAATATCGCCGGTTTTTGATTCCGCCCGAATGCTTTTGATTGTGGAAGTTGAAAATGGTGAAATTGCCAATAGAAGTTATGAAATGCTTATGCCTGAAATGTCTTCCCGTTTGGCGGGTATGCTGAATGGTTTTTCAGTTGATGTTTTGATTTGCGGCGCAATTTCACAGATACCGGCCGGTATTATTGAGACCAGCGGTATCCGCCTCATTCCGTTTGTCAGCGGTAATGTGGAGGAAGTGCTTGCTGCTTATGCAATGGGTGCACAGATTGTCCCGAAATTTTCAATGCCGGGATGCGGCCGCCGACACAGACAGAAACGCGGCCGCAGTGATTTTTTTAATCAGGAAAAGGAGGTGAGAGTTATGCCAGGAGGAGATAAGAGAGGTCCACAGGGAAGTGGCCCCGGTAGCGGTAGAGGCCGTGGCGGATGCGTTACAGATAACGGCGGCGGAGTTCCGGGACGTGGCCAGGGTCAGGGATCCGGCCAGGATCAGGGTTCCGGCCAGGGCCAGGGCCGTGGTCGCGGTGGAAAGTCGGGCCAGGGCAGGGGAAGAAGAAATTAATACCTGAGAATTCAGGTATTATATATACATCGTTAATTTTATATCTAAGGAGAAAATGATTATGCCAGGATTTAACGGAACTGGTCCAATGGGTGCCGGACCAATGACCGGTGGTGCCCGGGGGTATTGTAATCCCGCTTATGCAGGAAATGAAAGGTCCATGGGGTATGGTAGAGGGATGGCGTATGGTCGTGGTTTCAGGGGTGGTTCTGCTCCCGGCAGGGGGGGGGCGGCGCGCGGATATGGCAGGGGAGCACAATATCCGCCAGTGTATTCCCAGGATCCGATTGATGAGTTGAATGCGCTCAAGCAGCAGGTGGATGCAATTAATCGGCGGATTAGCGAACTGGAACAAGCCGAATAATTTTTCATGTGATTGATTAATACATAACAAGCGTTTTGTCTTTAAATCATCAGGCTCCGGTGAGATGTATGCTTGCCGAAGTCTGATGTTTTCGTTTGTCAGGTCGGAAACTGGCCAAAGATAAGGCGTGGTGAGATAACGTTTGTCATCCCTGGTGGTCTGATTTTTTACGAAATCAACAGGTTAAGGTGAAATAAAATAAAATTTTAAAAAGGAAGTTTGACAGCCGGGAAATTTTTTGAGATTTAATATAATTTGGTATTTAATCAAATAAATTCGGCTGCAAGGAGGGAAAAATAATGAAAATAGCTGTCTCATCCCAGGGAGCGGGTCTTGATTCTCAAATAGATCAACGGTTTGGACGGGCTGCATTTATACTGATTGTCGAAACAGACGGCATGGATGTAGAGGTCCTTGATAATTCGGAAAATATAAATGCCGCTCAGGGAGCGGGAATCCAGGCGGCCTCCACGGTGAGTAGCAAAGGTGTGGAAGCGTTGCTCACCGGTTCTTGCGGCCCAAAAGCCATGACTGCGTTTTCCGCGACGGGCGTTAAAGTGTTTACCGGACAGACAGGAACGGTTCGGCAGGCAGTTGAACGATTTAAACAAGGCGGGCTGCAGTCGTCAGCGGAAGCCAATGTGGGTGAAAAATATGGCGTTAGCGGAGCAGGTGTTACCCCTGCCGGCGGCCAGTTCCAGGGAGGTGGCAGAAAAATGGGCGGTGGGGGTGGCCGCGGCATGGGCGGCGGTGGCGGTCGCGGTATGGGCGGTGGTGGCGGTCGCGGTATGGGCGGTGGTGGCGGTCGCGGTATGGGCGGTGGTGGCGGTATGGGCATGCAGGCGCCCGATAATTTTTCTTCGGCGGGTTCCCCGGTAGTTTCTTCGGGGCAGGACAGCCTGGAGGTATTAAAAAAACAGGCAGCTGATTTACAGCAGCAGATGGAAGAGATTCAGCGAAAAATTAAAAATATATAGAAGTTGATAATAGAAAGATGTGACCATGGATGATTTCGATAATTTTGTAAATAATATGCAGGAACAGATATTTGATGAAGCAAGAGACGCCTATGGAGAAAAAGGGTTTGAACGGTGGCGAAATCCCCGGTACAACGGTAAAATGGAATCTCCTGACGGCCACTCGCGCATCACCGGTGAATGCGGAGACACCATGGAAATTTTTTTAAAATTTGAAAATGATCATGTAAAACAGGTGTCCTATTTTACCGATGGGTGTGCATCCAGTTCTATCTGCGGTTCTTTTGCCGCAGAACTGGCAATCGGAAAAGACCCGGATGAATTGACCGATATTTCAGGCGTGACCGTGTTAGAAAAAATTGGACGGCTTCCGGCAGCAGACCGGCATTGTGCGGATTTGGCCGCTGCCACGCTTCAGGAGGCGCTGAGTGATTATATGACCAGGAATCAAGGTGACTAAAATCACAATGAATATATCTGAGAAAAAATTTGTTCAGCTATATACCGGCAACGGCAAGGGAAAAACAACCGCTGCCATCGGCCTTGCCATCCGGGCAGCCGGGCACGGAATGAAAACGTACATCGGTCAGTTTATGAAAGGCCAGGTGTATGGTGAATTGACGGCATTAGAAAATCATCCGTTCATCACCATTGAGCAATACGGAGACACAAAATGTATCCGCAAAGAAGACGTCACCCAAAACCATATGGATCAGGCCCGGCAGGGCCTTGACCGGATAAAGGATGCAATGCTTTCCGGTCAATATGATATGCTGGTGATGGATGAAATCAATGTGACGGTCTGGTTTGGTCTGCTTTCGGCAGAAGATGTTCTTGATGTTTTGAATAAACGGCCGGATAACATAGAAGTCATTCTGACCGGCCGCAATGCCCCCCGGGAATTTATAGAAGCCGCTGATCTGGTTACGGAAATGAAAGAAGTTAAACATTATTACACCCAGGGAATCTTGGCGAGGGATGGCATTGAGCGGTAAAAAAATGAATTTAAAAATCATAGGAACAGGACTGATTTTGGGGATTTTCTTTTTATGGGTTCCCGGAAATTCGATCGCTGAGAATACACAAAACTCAGATCACGGTATTTATGCCGACCTCCTGGCAAAATATGTTGAAAATGGTGTTGTGGATTATGCGGGGTTTAAAAAAGATGAAAAAAAACTGGACCGGTATCTCGCATTTTTAGAATCCACAGATATCCCAGGGCTTTCCCGTAAAGAGCAGATGGCCTTTTATATTAATGTGTATAATGCGTGGACCATTAAACTGATTCTTTCAGAATATCCGGGTGTTGAATCGATTAAAGATTTGGGCGGATTTTTCTCGGGGCCGTGGAAGAAAAAATTTGTGCAATTAAACGGAAAAACTATAACCCTTGACCATATTGAGCATGATATTCTCAGGCCGACATATAAAGACCCGCGTATCCATTTTGCTGTTAACTGTGCCTCAAAAGGGTGTCCGCCGCTGATTCCAGAACCCTATGATGGAAACCGGCTGGACGAACAGCTGGACCGGTCGACCCGTGAATTTATCAATGATTCGAAAAGAAATTACCTGGCCGGGGACAAACTCTATGTCAGCAGTATTTTTAAGTGGTTTTCCGAAGATTTTAATGATGATGTGATCGGATTTTTTGTCAAATTCGCGGACGATCCCTTGAAAAAACAGCTTCAGGCCCGGAAAAATCAAATGAAGGTCAAGTACCTGGATTATGACTGGATGCTGAATGGCCGGTGACGAGTCTTTGCTATTTTCTCAAATTCAATTTTGTTTAAAATCAGACCGGAAGAGGGGGCAATATGCCTGAGTGGTTGATTATCGTTTCCTTTAAGTGATTCCGTAATATCGTTTAAGCTTATTTCTCCCTTGCCGAGGCTCAGCAGTTGTCCCATGATTAAGCGGACTTGATACCGCAAAAATCCTTTTGACCGGATGACATATGCATAACTTTTGGCCGGAAAAAAACTGGCCTGATAAATCGTATTTTCTTTGATTTTGCTTACCAGAATTTCCCTTTCAAAGATGGCGCCTGGTTTCGGTTTGGTGCAGTATTTGATGAAATTATGCTTTCCTTCAAATAATAAAGCCCCGGTTTTCATTAATTCAATATCCAGATGATCCTGAAAAGAACAGATCAGCGGCGCGCAAAACGGATGGCTTTTTCCCCCAAATGCAAATAAATAGATATATTCTTTGGTTTTTGGGGCATTGATAATACTGAATTTTTTGTCGGTCGCTTCAATTTTTAACACGTTGATGTCGTTGGGTAAATTCAGATTAAATTCGGTCAATAATTGATCCGGATGCAAGGGTTCGTTTACAAAAAGTTCAAAAGCGGAATGACTGGCAGATACTTTGGCATCTGTCCGGCTGGCACCCAAAATTTTAAAGTCGGAATGGCCCAGAATAAATTTGAGCGTTTTTTCAATCATAAATTCAACAGTTCTTAACCCCGGCTGTTTAAGCCAGCCGTGGTATCGAAACCCCAGGTATTGAATATGAATCAGGTAGTAATGTTTTTGCATAATCCGGCGTGTTTAAACGATTTGTATTAATGCTTAACCCCACAAAAAAAAGCCCGCTCTTTTTTAACGAGCGGGCTTTTGAATTTCAATCAGTTTTGACAAACTCGTAAAAAGTCGAATTCCGATGGCAAAGAAAAAAGTTCCAAATTCGAGGCGCGCAAATCCTGAGTAATGATTCGTACTTATCGTACCATGAAGAAGCGAAGGATGCAGCGCAACAAAGAATTTGGACTTTTTACGAAGCC
>JAGGYV010000311.1 GCA_021162325.1 Desulfobacteraceae bacterium
AAATTTACATGGTTATCCACTTCGCTCAAGTTGAACGTATTGAACCGCCAAAATCAAGGGACTATTTTCCTGGATACCCGCCTTCGCGGGTATGACGAGAGTCGGTTCTTTAATTATAAATAAAGGTTATGTCATTCCCGCGCAGGCGGGAATCCAGTGCCATGTATCCAAAATAATAACTTTTATACTCAACTTGAGTAAACCGGATAAGCAGATAAATTTATTAAAATTTTAAATATATCGAAAAGGAGACAAACCATGACAGCACCTTATATCATGCTCGTTGATGATGAAGTCCCGTTTGTGGAAACCATGTCAAAGCGTTTGGTCAAAAGAGGGCTGAAAGTTATTTCGGCAAACAGCGGTGAAGAAGCGATAGTTAAACTGGATCAGGAGACCCAGGTGGATGTGATTATCTTAGATGTGAAAATGCCGGGAATGGACGGCCTTGAGACATTGCAGAAAATCAAAAAAAAGCATCCGTTAAAAGAAGTGATTATGCTGACCGGCCACGCGACAATAGAGTCTGCCATTGACGGGATGAAGCTGGGGGCCTTTGATTATCTGATGAAGCCTTGTGATATAGATATTTTGATATCCAAAGTAGATGAAGCGGCAAAGAAAAAGCAGGTCCATGATTCAAAGATTGATAAGGCGAGAATCGATAAGCTGGTGCTGACCCGAGGGTATTAAAAAAAGGGGGCAATGGTATGAACGGAGGAGAATATCCCTGTCCTGAAAAGGGCCGTATCCGGGTTCTTCTTGTGGATGACGAAGAAGGATATGTCAATGTGCTGGCCAACCGGTTGGAGAAAAGGCGCTTTGACGTGACAAAAGCTTACAGCGGGGGGGATGCGATCAAGGCGGTGCGGGGCCATAATTTCGACGTCGCGATTCTGGATTTGAAAATGGAAGATATGAACGGGATTGAAGTCCTGAAGATATTTAATCAGATGGGGCTGGATATGGAAGTCATCATGCTCACCGGACATGGCTCCCAGGAGGCTGCCACAGAAGGGCTGAGCATCGGCGCGTTTGATTATTTAACCAAGCCATGTGAGTTTCATGAACTCATTGAAAAGATTCAGCAGGCCTGCGATAAACGCTTGAAAGATGAATGAGGAGTAGACATGTTTTTTAAATCAAATGGATTCAAGCTCTGTATCGGGTTGTTACTTGGCGTTATTGTGATGATGTTGCCCCGACCGGAGGGGGTAAAATTTAAAATCTCCGGAGATGTTCAACAAGCTTTGGTTGCAGCTGTCGGCAGTCATTTCCAGTTGTCAGGAGAAATACCACAAAAAAATGGAACGTATATTTTAGCGGTTAAAAACCCGGGGACCCCTGAAGCCACAGGAGACTTTTTAAAGGCGCAGGCTGAAAGGATTGGTGCGGAATCAATTAAAGTTGATTATGTTGACGGATTGTCGCCCACCGCCAAACGGTTTCTGGCAATCCTGGTGGTCCTGATTTTTTTGTTTGTCGTTGAACCGATTCCGCTCGAAATTACAGCCATTTGTATTGGGGTTTTTTTGGTGATTATGGGAGTTGCCAATCCCAAAGATGCATGGGCGCCGTATATGCATCCGGTGGTTATTTTTATTATGTGTTGCCTGATTTTTGCCATTGCTTTAGATGAGGCAGGGCTGACCAAACGGCTGGGGTATTTTATCATTAAAAAAGCCGGAAACAATGTAACCCGGTTTACCTTTATTATCGCCATCGGTCTGGGCTGGGCGTCCGGAGTGATGCATGATGCCGCCGCCTGTGCCATCGGCATTGTCACCATGCTTCCCATGATGCGTGCGGCCGGCATTGAACCGGGAAGCAAAACCGCTAAGTTCATGATGCTGTCGCTCCCGTTTGCCTGTTCATGCGGCGGTATGGGAACACTCATCGGCGGCGGGCGTTGTATGGTAGCGGCGGCTTTTTTAAAAGAATATACGGGTCTTGAAATTACGTTTTTTCAATGGATTATGTACGCTCTGCCTGCGGCATTGCTGACGGTCCCGGCGGCGGTGGGTATCGTATATCTGGTATACCGACCCAACCCAAAATATAAACTGCCGACATTTGATGAAGAAATCGGGCCGATGACGTCTCTGGAGCTCAAAACGCTGGCGATTATCGGTTTGACATTTTCTTTGTGGTTAACCAAAGGGCTTCACGGAATTGATTATTCCATCACCGGTATGCTCGGCGTCACGGCCCTGGTTCTTTTCGGTGTCTTGAAATGGGAACATATCAATGATAATCTGGAATGGGGAACCGCCCTGTTTATTTTCGGTGGCGGGATTTCTCTGGGGCTGGCCATGGGCTATTCCGGTGCGGCTGATTATTTTGCCAACCTGTTTTTCCCGTTGATTCAGGGGAAAGGCTGGCTGGTGCTGTTTATCGGCATGGGTGTTTTCGGTGCTCTGGTGACCAATGCCATGGCAAATGTCGCGGCTGCTGCCCTCATATTGCCCATTGTGATTCCCATGGCACAGATGGAAGGAATCGATCCGACGATTCTGGCACTGGGGCTTGGTATGTGCACATCATTTGCGTTTTTGCTGGTCATCGGTTGTCCGCCCAATGCGATTTCATACAGTTATCGGTATTTTAAAGCATCCGATTTGACCAAAGTCGGGCTGGTGGCAACCCCGATATTGCTGACGATTGTTGTGATTGTTGCGTCGGTCTGGTGGAAAATATTGGGGCTGGTGTAAAAGAATTAGGAATTAGGAATTAGGAATTAGGAATTAGGAATTAGGAATTAGGAATTAGGAATTAAGAATTAAGAATTAGGAATTAGGAATTAGGAATTAGGAATTAGGAATTAGGAATTAGGAATAAAGAATATGATATAATGTGTAGGTCGGATT
>JAGGYV010000266.1 GCA_021162325.1 Desulfobacteraceae bacterium
CAATAATATAATTTAAAAATAGAAGAAAAAGCATTAATATTCTTTTTTGATCAAATAAATTTTCACCAGAAAAAAAGCTCTTTATCCACTGCAGATCCTTTATTTCGGACAATTTTTCCGGAAATGTTTTTTGATGGACCTTGTTTTTAATTTGACATCAAACTATTTTTAAAATATTTAATATAGTTTCAATACAAAGAATTAACATATATTTTTTTAGAATGTAAAAAGAATGACGGACCATGGGAATCTTATGGAACATTCGATTAGCGATAAAGTTTTAATCGCACTTAGAAAAATTATTCAGGCCATTGATTTGAACTCAAAAAGCCTGGTCAAGCGCGTTGGTTTGACAGGACCACAACTGGTCCTTTTGCATTATATTTCTTCAGTTAAAGAGATTTCCGCTGGCGAAGTTGCCAAAAATGTCAGCTTGAGCCAGGGAACGGTCACCGGCATTCTGGATCGAATGGAAAAACGCGAATTGATTGTCAGACAACGCAGTATCCAGGATAAACGGCGGGTGATGGTTCAAATTACCGAGTCCGGAAAACAGCTTTTGGCAACGGCACCGCCGGTGATGCAGGAAAATTTTCTTGAAAAATTCAATCAACTTCAGCTCTGGGAACAGACAATGATTCTTAGTGCATTGCAGCACATGGTTGTCATGATGGATGCCAAATCCATTAATGCGGCACCCTTTCTTTCCGCAACACCGATAGAGGTAATGGAAACAAAAACAGCGGCGAATGATTCTTCGTCAAATTCATAACTGATTGCTGATCAGGCAGGTGAATGTAAAGGTATTATAAAATGGATAAAATTGTTGTTGAAAATCTGTTTAAAATTTTTGGCCCCCAGCCGTCAAAAGCTATGGAGATGATAAAAAAAGGCCATGACAAAGAGTCGATCCATGAAAAAACCGGCATGACAGTTGGGGTCAATGATGCCAGCTTTACTGTTCAGGCCGGGGAAATTTTTGTTATCATGGGCCTTTCCGGATCAGGAAAATCAACCATCGTCCGGATGCTGAACCGTTTGATAGAACCCACTACCGGCCGGGTACTGGTGGACGGAAAAAATGTAACAGACATGAAACCGGATGAACTCGTTGATTTCCGACTCCACACCATGAGCATGGTCTTTCAGTCGTTTGCCTTAATGCCCCACATGACAGTGCTTGAAAATGCTGCTTTCGGCCTGGAACTAGCCAACGTCGACAAGGCAAAACGCAAAGAGCGGGCGCTTTTGGCCCTGGAACAGGTGGGGCTTGAAAGCTGGGCGAATTCCTATCCCAACGAACTCAGCGGGGGAATGCAGCAACGGGTAGGGCTGGCCAGGGGGCTGGCCGTGGACCCGGATGTCCTGCTCATGGATGAGGCGTTTTCCGCGCTGGACCCGCTGATTCGGACGGAAATGCAGGATGAACTGATTAAGCTTCAGGAAAAACATAAGCGGACCATTGTCTTTATTTCCCATGATCTTGATGAAGCCCTGCGGATCGGTGACCGTATTGCCATTATGGAAGGCGGACGAATTGTTCAGGTGGGCACACCGGAAGAAATCCTTCAAAATCCGGCAGATGATTATGTGAGGGCATTTTTCAGGGGCGTTGATCCCACCAATGTAATTTCCGCCGGTGATATTGTCCGAGATACTTATCCGACCGTCATCATCACAAAAACCGGTAGCCTGCGGGCTGCCCATGAACTATTGAGCAGCAGTGATCGGGATTATGCGTATGTAATTGATGCCCAGCGACGGTTCCTCGGTGTTGTTTCATCCGAGGGTATTCAGCAGGCCCTTGAAAAGGGCGCAAAGGATTCGCCTCTTTCCCAGGCATTTATTAAGGATGCACACTCTGTTCAATTAGATGACTCCATGCAGGATATTCTGCCTGAAGTGGCATCACGGTATTTCCCGGTGCCGGTAGTAAATGAAGAGAATGTCTACAAAGGCGTTGTTTCAAAAAACCGGTTTCTCCGAACCCTGCACCGGACGGAACAGGATCGGGCCGAAGAATCTGAAGAATTGGAAGCCCGGCAGGAAGCGTGATGGTTTCATAAAGGTAAAAGGAGATAAGGCATGTTTGAAGAAGGTGTAATCCCTTTAGATATTTGGGTGTCTCAGTCCGTGGACTGGCTGGTAAATAATCACAGGGATGTTTTCCAGGCCATCAAATGGCCGATCGAACAGACCTTGAACGGATTGGATTCCGGTTTAAATGCAGTGCACCCGATTATCATAATTGCGGTGGTTGCAGTTGTTGCCTGGCGATTTTCCGGGATCGGCCTGGCTATTTTTTCGGTGGTTTCAATGGTGTTTATCGGACTGCTCGGCATGTGGGTGGATACTATGACCACCCTGGCCATGGTGCTTTCTTCAGTCCTTTTTTGTTGTCTGGCCGGAATCCCTTTAGGTATTTTAGCGGCCCGGAGCGACCGATTTGATAAGATTTTACGGCCAATCTTAGATGCCATGCAGACCACCCCGGCATTTGTTTATCTGGTTCCCATTGTTATGCTGTTTTCCGTGGGGAACGTGGCCGGTGTTCTGGCAACCATTGTCTTTGCCATGCCGCCCATTACCCGCCTGACCAACCTGGGAATCCGGCAGGTGCATCCGGAACTGGTGGAAGCGGCCCAGGCCTTTGGTGCCACGGAATGGCAGGTGCTGGTTCGTGTCCAGGTTCCTCTGGCGCTGCCGACCATTCTTGCCGGCCTGAACCAGACCATTATGATGGCGCTTTCCATGGTTGTTATTGCAGCCCTCATCGGTGCCGGCGGATTGGGTTCCCCGGTCATTCTCGGCTTAAACACATTGGATATCGGCCTTGCGGTCGTCGGTGGGTTAGGTATTGTGTTGATTGCCATGGTATTGGACCGGATTACCCAATCCATGGCCCAAAAAAAATGAAAGATTGTCGATCTTGACGCATCTATTGCGTTAAATTCTTATCCGCATAACAGACTATAGCGGATAAGAATTTGCCTTGTACCTGCATCAACCTCAACAATCATTCAGTAGAGGAAAATTTTTCATATTTTCGTTTCAGAACGAAATAACAATATTTGTATATTTAGTCGTTGAACGGAAAGTCCATCAACGACAACTTTTCTGTCATTGCGCGGGAGGCACGACCAAAGCAATCCCATAAAGCCCAGGGGATTACTTCGTCGTTCGTTCCTCACTTCTCGATAATGACAGATAGAATTCAGGATTTTCGTTAAACACGAAAGCAAAAGATTTATATATTAATCAAAAACCATAAAATAAGGAGGCAATATGAAATCAATGGCAAAGGCACTTTTTTTAGTGCTCGTATCTGTGGCGCTGCTGGCAAGTCCGGCCATGGCAAATGACAAACCCGGCAAGGGAATTACATTGAAACCAGCGCGGGCCACATGGAATACCGGTTTTTTCCAGGAAGCACTGGTTCGTCGCGGACTCACGGAATTGGGCTACGACGTGGAAAAGCCCAAAGATCTGGCAAACCCGATTTTTTATAAATCCGTTACATTCGGCGATCTTGACTACTGGACCAACGGCTGGTTTCCGATGCATAATAATCAGTTGCCCAAAGACTTCTATGATAAAGCGGATAAGTACGGCTATGTTGCCAAAGCCGGTGGTCTACAGGGATACCTGGTGTCTAAAAAAGATGTGGAAAAATTTAATATTAAATCATTAGACGATTTTAAACGACCTGAAGTAAAAAAAGCGTTTGATAAAAACGGTGACGGCAAGGCCGACCTGACCGCCTGCCCACCGGGTTGGGGGTGTGAAAAAACGATATCCCATCATATGAACGTCTATGATCTGGCAGACCATATCAATCCGGTCAAGGCGTCCTATGAAGCAGGTATGGCGTCAACGATCGGTGCCTATAAAAATGGTGAACCGGTTTTCTTTTATACCTGGACGCCCAACTGGACGGTGTTTAAATTTCAACCGGGAAAAGATGTCATGTGGATCAATGTACCGAAAATTGTTCCTGATGACGCACAAAAAACAGCTGTGGAGCGGATGACGGTTGCCGGCGTTAAAGGGGCTGTTTCCGATCCAATCAAACTCGGATTTGTTGTCTCTGACATTCGGATTGTTGCCAACAAGGAAATGATTGCAAAAAACCCGGCCGTTAAAAAGTTTTTTGAAATTTTTACACTGCCGCTGCTCGATATCAACGCGCAGAATACGAAAATGAATGAAGGTCAAAAATCCCAAAAATATATTGAAAAACACGTGGATGAGTGGATCGCTGACAATCAGGACAAATGGAACGGATGGCTGGCTGAAGCCCGGAAAGCGTCAAAATAAAAAACAGGTAGAAAGTTGAAACCAGTCGGCACGGTAGCCGACTGGTTTATTTTTTTTTGAGGGGAGCGTCCAGCACGTTGCGGATGATTTCGGCAAGGCTGCGTTTGAGGATGGGCTTTAAACCAAACGCAACAGATACTGAACCGAATCGCGGGAACCGTTTTTGTGGCACTGGCACTCAAACTTGCGGTAGTCAGACATTTTTAAAAGGAGGCACTGCATTGGATCAGAAAAGAACAAATACCCGCCGCATCGTCCTGATCACCGGGGCTTCTTCCGGGTTTGGCAAAGCCTCTGCCATTTATCTGAGTCAGAATGGATATTGTGTATATGGCACAAGCCGCTCTGCTGATTTTGACAAAACACCGACGGATTCATACCCGGACGACTCTTTTTTCAGGATGATCCCCATGGACGTCAGAGACACATCTTCTGTTACCAAAGGGGTTTCCCATATTCTGAAAAATGAAGGGCGTATCGATATTGTTATGAATAATGCCGGTATTGCGACGGCCGGAGCCGTCGAAGAAGTTTCCATTGAGGAAGTGAAGAATCAGTTTGAAACCAATTTTTTTGGTGCGATTCGAATCTGCCAGGCGGTTCTGCCACAAATGCGAAACCAAAAATCCGGCTGCATTATCAATATCAGTTCCATCGGCGGGGTCATGGGGCTTCCGTTTCAAGGTGCTTACAGTGCGTCCAAATTTGCTTTAGAAGGCATGACTGAAGCCCTTCGCATTGAAGTCAAGCCCTTCGGCGTTCATGTGGTGCTCATCGAACCGGGTGATTTTAAGACCGATTTCACTCAAAACAGAATCATGACAAAAGGGTTTCATCAAAATTCCGTGTATGCCGACCAGCTTAAAACAGCATTACCTTTAATGGAAAACGAAGAACGAAATGGTGCAGATCCCCATCAGCTTGCCCTGCTGGTGGAAAAAATTATCAATCACCCGAACCCGAAGGTCAGGTACACCATCGGAAAACTGGAACAGAGACTTTCGACCCTTTACAAACGATGGGCACCGTCATTGATGTATGAGCGGTCTTTTATGAAATATTACAAGCTTCTTCCTTGACGGCTTCGTAAAAAGTCCAAATTCTGTGTTGCGCTGCATTCTTCGCTGCTTCATGGTACGCTAAGTACAAATTATTACTCAGGATTTGCGCGCCTTGAATTTGAATTTTTATACTTTGCCGTCGAAATCTGACTTTTTACGAGAGCTTCTTCCTTAATAATCATTAATTATTTAACCCGTCGGATTCGATGGGTATTTTGTAAACTTTTCCATAATTCCATAACAACAACCGACGCCGCGCCATCCGCATCCAGGGTTTCAACGTCTGCCACCTGTCGGCAGGATGCCATCAATTTTTCATTTCCGTTTAAAATCCGGTAATGGGTTTTAATATACTCTCCCAGGGAAGGGTGAAGATGTTTCAAGTCACTTTGAGTCATTCCCGCCAGCCGGGCCTTGTCCTTAAGCGGCAATTCATCGATCAGCTGCTTTACAGCCTGGTCAAGCGTTTCCGGATATTTATCATTAATTGGCGGCTCTTCTATCCCATAGGGCCGATTAATAAAATCCGGCATTGTCTCTTCGATGGTGCCAAGATATAAAACAGTTTCCAGAATACTAACCGTCGAAATATAAATTTTGGGATCATTGCTCGCCCGGGGACCGGCAACATTTAAAATTTCAATTCCGTTGGCATTGATCCAGTGGGAAACATCCACAGTTGCCTGGAATTCCGGATTTTGGTTTAAATTAATATGGAGGCAGGGTTTGCCATACTTTTGGGCCAGCTTTTTCGTCAGCGCCGACCCGCCTGAAAGTTCCCCATGACTGAGAATCAAGGTGCCGTCCGAATCAAGGACATTCAATTCAGTGCGCGGGCTGTATGCTGAAGTCGACGCTTCCTTGACTTTATAATGCTCAGCAATAATCCCGTCTTCGGCTTTTCTGCCCCTGGGCACCCAGCCGCCATGCGGAATATCATTATTGATCGCAAAATCAAGAGCCGCCCTGTCCGCCCCTGTCTGCGCACCGGATATAATTTTTTTAATCATCATTATCGATATTCTTTTGCCTTTTGATCCCCTAACGGTTTGTTGCACTTTGGACATCTTCCGGCATGCATGCTGACCTGACCCTGCCATCCGCATCCCTTGCAATTGGCGACCTGGGCATAAGCGGGTGCTCCCTTTTTGCTAAGAATTCTTTTCAATACCGGCCACAAATAAAAAACCCCGATAATCACACCGGCTGCAATTAAAATGTCCATGACTGTAAAATTGCCAAAAACAATTGTCTCCATCATTTTCTTCCTGATTTTGCATGTTGATACTAAGGGCTCGCTCAAAAATACACGGTGCCGACATTCTCAATTTTCAATTCTCCAAGGCGTATAACTGAGTACACTGATTTTTAAGAAGCGTAACGGAGTAGAATATAGGACAGTGATTTGCTATCTCTTTTCATTTCTGAATCCCGCCTAAACTGCTGTAACCACGATAGGTGAAGCAGTTATTCTTTTTTCTTTTTCACTACTCACCCCCGATATTTTTTGAAATTCTCCGCTTGTTCAAAAATTTCCTTAAAAACTTCATCTTTTGGTACTGGCGGATAATCGTGTTCTGCAAGGATCAGTATTAAATCAACTTTTAATTCTGCTTTTATATCATCCCTCCCGGACCAATCCGTATATTTTGCTTTATCGTCTACAACTTTTTTTACTGCCTGGGACAAGCTGATTAACTTTTCATGGGGATATTTGAAATCATGTTTTTCTGCAACTGCTTTTAATATGTCGTAAAAGGCTTTCTCTTCAAAATCAATCCCCATTTCTTCAAATGAGTTTTTCTCTTTTTGAAGGTCTTTAAAAAGGTCTGCGAATTGACCGGCTATGTCATCAAGAACATCATTGGCAAAAGCAGCATCTTCTTTTCGCTCATTGTATTTCTCCAAAAGTTTCTTAAATTTTTTTGTAAAATCGATTCCCTTAATTTTATTTACCTTTTTAAATTCATCGATGGCCCTTTTTAAAAGCTGTTGAAGAAGTTTGATTTTTGTATTGGGAAGTTTGATTTTATCAATCTTGGCCATATATTCATCACTAAATATATCGATATCCTTATCTGCTGCATCTTCGCCAAGTTTGAAAACTTCTTCCACGCCATCACTTAAAAGCGCTTCTTTTATCATCTCCCGAACCCGTTCATTCATTTGGGCTGTATCGGGTGCATTACCTTTGGTGAGTTTGTGAACTATTGCGGCAATGGCCGAATAAAAATGAATATAATCACGTTCCTTTTGGGACAGCGCATCGCTTGAAGTACAGATTTTGTAAGCAGAACGCATTTTTTTAGAGATTGTCATAAATCGTTTTTCAATCTCTTTTGAAAGTTGTACAAACTCGGCGGCTTTGTTCAGACATTCCAATTGTTTTAGCGGAGTCCCATTGAAATAATCATCAGTGTTAAACCTGTGAAACAGTTTTGACAGCAAATCCAACTGGTCTTTAACAATAACAACAGCGATTGAAATATCCTCAAAATCGTCTTCTTCAACATCGGAATATTTCTTTAATGCAACATTCATATTACTTTTGATGCCGATATAATCAACGACCAGCCCGGCTTCCTTACCTTCATACACACGATTTACACGGGAGATAGTCTGAATAAGGGAGTGCTGCTGAATCGGTTTGTCAATGTAGATAGTGTCAAGAAAGGGCACGTCAAAACCCGTAAGCCACATATCCACAACAATGGCAATTTTAAAATTTGACTTTTCACTCTTGAATTGACGGTCAAGCTCTTTACGGTAATCCTTTGTCCCTATTAAATCCCATAACTCTTTCGGGTCATCTTTGCCACGGGTCATTACCATTTTTATTTTCTCAGTAGGCTTTATCTTTTTTCTTTCTTTTTCAGTAAGCGCAACACCTTCATCGCATTCCTTGATCTCAGCCCATTCCGGTTTTAAAGAAATAATCTGCTTATACAAATCATAGGCAATTCGTCTGCTTGATGAAACAAACATAACCTTTCCAAGTACGCTTGCGCCCTCTTCAACTCTTTCATCATAATGCGCCACAAAATCTTTGGCCAGGGTTTCAAGGCGGTCGGGATCACCGAGAATAACTTCCATATTTGTGACTGCTTTTTTACTCTCTTCAATCTGATAGTCGTTTGCACCATATTCTGCGCATTGCGCGTAATACTCTTCAATCTCAGCAAGTTTTTTCTCTTCAAGAAGCACCTTGGCAGCTCTGCCTTCATACACAATACGAACCGTTATATTGTCCTGTACGGATTCTTTCATTGTATAAGCGTCAACAATTTTACCGAATACATCGAGGGTGGCATCTATGGGCGTACCTGTGAAACCGACATAAGTGGCATTGGGAAGAGAATCGTGCAGATATTTTGCAAATCCAAAGGTCTTTTTTACCCCTTTTGCAGTAACTTTAACTTTCTGGTCAAGATTAACCTGTGTACGATGGGCTTCATCGGAAATACAGATTACATTTGCTCTGTTTGTAAGAAGTTTTAAATCCTCTGTAAATTTATGTATGGTGGTAAGAAAAACACCGCCACTGTTTCTGCCTTGTAATTTCTTTCTTAAATCTTCCCGGCTTTCAACACTTTCTACCGTATCATCGCCAATAAATTTTTTAGCATTGGTAAATTGCCCTGAAAGCTGGTCATCTAAATCAGTACGGTCTGTGATAAGAACAATGGTCGGACTTGAAAAATAAGTGCTCTTCATTAAAAGGCGGGTGAGAAAAAGCATTGTGTAGCTTTTTCCGCTACCGGTTGCCCCGAAGTATGTGCCGCCTTTGCCGCTTCCCGCAGGTTTCATATTCTGCTTAATGGAAACAAAAAGTTTACGGGCAGCATAGTATTGTGGATAACGGCAGACAATTTTTATATCCTCTTTTGAAGTATCAGGGAAATATACAAAATTGCGGACAATATCAATAAGCCGTTCTTTGTTAAACATCCCTTTTATCATAGTATAAAGAGAGTTTATCCCATCGACTTCTTTAATTTCATTGCCGTCGGTTTTACGCCAGGCATAGTAAAAATCATAAGGCGCAAAAAGAGAACCGGCTCTGTTGTTCACACCATCACTGATAACACAAAAGGCATTGTATTTAAGAAGCTCAGGGATATCACGGCAGTACCGTATAGTGATCTGGTCATATGCGTTTTTAATGGTAGTGTTTTCTTTGATGGCACTTTTAAATTCCAACACCACCAGAGGTAGGCCATTGATATAAACAATGGCGTCGGGGATTCTTTTTTCGTACCCCTGTATTTCAAGCTGGTTGACAATCTTATAAATATTTCTGTTTGTATTATATTCAGCTTGTTCTTCTGCCACAATGGTAGGCACTTCATCCGAACCCGGTTCCCGGAAGGCTGGTAAATTGCCATAATCAATCAATTGAATGTAGATGTCTTTTTTACTCCGGTCTTCCCGTTTAAGCAAAAAGCCATCAGCCAATAATCTGATGATTTCTTTATTGCTTTCATACAGAGCAGATGAGGGATACAGTTCCAGCCTGCGAATAATTGCATCAATTTCATTTAAGGTAATATCTTCACTGGAATATCTATTTAACAGGTACTGTTTTAAATCTTCACGAAGCAAAACATCGGGCATCTCTTTATGGATTTGTTCACCGGTAAGGTGTTTATATCCTTCGGCTTCAAAAAGTTCTATAACCGCTTGTTCCAGTTTGGCTTCTGTGAAATTGGAATTATGAGTGCTGAATGTTGAATTATGAATTTTATTATCTTTCATTTTTTGCCATTTGGGAGGTTTTTACAATTGAAGTTAGTATTCTTACCAACTCATCAGATTCTTTTATTATTTCCTCAATCATATCTTTTTCAACGATATCAGTTGCCTTTAAAAGTTTTAGCCAATAAAGAGCTTCTCTTGATTCTTTACGTGCAATTGACATCTTCGCAATAAAATCTGCCTTGCTTTGCCCAGCTTGAGCTTCTTCAATATTTGCACCAACAGAAGTTCCTGATCGCAACAGTTGATTAGCCAAAGTTTTCGACACCCGATCCTGTTTTTCCAAAAACCGGCATAACCGAACTATTCTAACAGCAAAATCAAAAGAACGATTTGTTATCTTCAACTCATCCTTCATAATTCATCACTCATAATTCTTAACCTCCCAATGCCCCCGTGTGCCACCGACTCTTTTAATTACTCCTTTGTTTTTTAAAGTATCAAAATGTGATTGTGCCGCTGAATTGTTTATGCCAAGCATTTCAGCCACTTCCCGATAGGATATTTTATTGTTTTGCTTAATTGATGTTAATATTTCTTGTTGTCTATCTGTTAATTCGATTGCACCACCTATTGCACCACCTATTGCACCACCTATTGAGCCACCTTCATAACTTTCCTTGAAATCAGAATATATAGGAAACTCTACAACAAAAAAGCTTCGATTCGGATAATCTGTATCAAAAAGTGGGTTAGGTGAACCGTTGTCTTCAAAGGCCTTATAAATAATCGGGATACCGGTTCCCTTGCCCTCTGTTAGCCCCAACTCTTTTAAGAAGCTGCCGATTCGTCTGTTTCTATATCTTCTTGTTCTTACGACTCCTTTTTCAAAATCAGATTGTTTTAAAGACGGGTCAATACCGCTATAGCTTATTATCTCTATTGATGACGGCAATACCCTTACCTCAATAGGGTCACGTAATTCATAATTCCGATGATATACCGCATTAGCCAAGGCCTCTTCTATTGCGGGATAGGGATAATTATAAACTTTATCCGCCTTTTCCGTGTCGTCATACTTAATAACCTTGCTCTTGATAATATTGGTTTTCAGGTAAGAGAGCGCAT
>JAGGYV010000049.1 GCA_021162325.1 Desulfobacteraceae bacterium
ATCCGGAGTTTAAAGGTAAGTAAGGGTTGCGCTTCAATCCATTTGTTGAATGTACAATATCATCTTATCAAGCTTTGGGGCCGTGATAATACAGACTTATCAAAGCTTCAGCCTGTAATGAAAAAACTGATATATCTTTTGGATATCTGAAGTTTTTTCAACCACAACATATTGATTTTGCGATTTGGAATAAATTGGCAAGGCTTGGTATTGTAAGGTGCAATGGAATGAGGTTTTTTAACAGTGAGCACTGTGGCAGTCTTCTACCGTAGCGGTTTAAAGTTTTGGCTTGAACCAATCGAAAGGAAATGCAGCTTTTCCTTAAACCGTACTTTTTTACCCCCAAAACATCACTTTAAGATCAAAAAAGCACCTTATTTTCGACTTAAAGATCCGATAATAATGCATCCATCTTGGTCCGACCAAATTTTAATTGGTCCGACCAAATTTTAGAAAATATGATGACTCCCTTTTATGCGCTCCTCAAAACCAAAATGTTTCAACAAAGTATTTAAATCAGAAAAAGTGATATTCGCATCACTTCTGCCCCGCAATATTTGAAATATCAGTTTATCCTATTTCCCCATATTTAATTGCCCCTCATGAGATCTTCCAGAAGATCGGCCAGAAGTTTGGGATTTGCTTTGCCTCTGGACTGCTGCATAGCCTGACCGATGAGAAAGCTGGCAGCCTGTTTTTTGCCAGACCGTAAATTGGTCACGGCATCCGGCTGATCAGCCATGACCTGCTCCAGGATAGCGGTCAGGGCGGCCGGGTCGGTTAACTGTTTAAAACCTTTTTCATTTGCAATGGCGGGTGCAGATTTCTCCGATGTAAACATCAGCGATAGAATTTTTCGCGCCTGCTTGGCATTAATGACTTCTTTTTCAAGCATAGACAGCAGTTCAGCTGCCCGGTCGGGCGTCAGGGGCGTGGAGGCGATTTCCTGGTGCTGCTCTTTTAAAGCGGGCAGAAACCGACCGGCCATCCACTGCGCGGCTGGACGGGGAGTAATGCCGGCGTTTACGAGGGCTTCAAAATAATCAGCCAGATCCCGTTCCGCACTCATCTGGGCAGCCTCTTCCTCGGTTAATTTAAATTGATCCGCAAACCTCGTCTTTTTTTGGGACGGCATTTCCGGCAGCTTTTCGGCCAGGGCATCAATTTGTGCTTTGTCCAGGCAGATGCGGGGTACTGAAGGGTCGGGAATACACGGCCCGGCAAATTTGTCCCGCATGTAGGTGGTGATATTTTTTTCAGGATCCCACAGACGCGTATGCATGGTCACCGGCTGCCCGTTATCTAACAATTTGGACTGGCGTTCGATTTCAAAGGCAATGGCGCCTCCCACCGCTTTGATGGAATTCATGTTTTTGACTTCAATCTTGGTGAAAAATTCTTCACTGCCTGCAGGGCGCAGGGAAATGTTGGCATCACATCGCATGGTGCCGCTTTCCATACTGCATTCAGCGGTTCCGGCATAACGTATCTGGGTCCGCGGGGCACGCAGAAACGCCATGGCTTCGTGAGGGCATCGCATGTCCGGCTCGGTGACGATCTCAACTAAAGGCGCACCGGCACGATTGAAATCCACCAGGCTGATTCGTTTTTGACCTTCGGTTTCGTGCACCAGTTTGGCCACATCCTCTTCCATATGAACATGGTGAATCCGCAACCGTTTTGATTTGCCGTCTTCACCCGTAATATCCAGCCAGCCGTTGCGGGACAATGGCTTATGGTGCTGAGACAACTGAAACCCCTTGGGCAGGTCTGGATAATAGTATACTTTCTGATCAAAAGCGCTTTCTTCTTGAATTTCGCAGTTCAGGGCCAGACAAGTCAGGGCCGCCTGCTTCAGGGCGCTTTCGCTTAGCTGCGGCACCGCTCCCGGCAGCCAGATGCAGATCGGGCAGATATGACTGTTGGCCTGCTCGGTGGCGGCATTGGCACAATTACAGAACAATTTGGTGGGACAATTCAACTGAACATGGATTTCAAGGCCGATGACAGCTTCATAGGACATGGGTTTCAATTCCTTGTATTTTCTTGGCTCATTTCAATGGCAAAATTTAAAAGCATTTTATCCGACAGATGCGGACCCATTACCTGCAACCCCAGGTCCATGTCGCCCGCCATAACCCGGCCGGGCATGCAAACAGCCGGTGATCCGGTCACGCTGGCCGGCAGTGTCAGGGTAAAGGCGTCATATACATCCGATACGGTTACAGCCTTTAAGGCATCGCAGGTTCGGCGCCGGGCCGGCGACAGAATTATGTCGACATCTTTGAAAATGGCCCGGCACTGCTTCACCAGAAGGCTGCGCAGGCGTGCGGCATGTTCAAACGCGTTATAATTTTTAAATTGGAAATACGCCCCCTGAAACAAATAGGATTTTACCAGGCTTCCGAACATTTCCTTTCGGGACTCAAGATACATGTCGTTCCAGTTGGCGGTATCCTTTGCGCGACGGCCATACCGGACGCTGTCGTATCTTCCGGCGGCAGAAGACGCCTCGGTCGAGCCTTTTATCTGATGAACATTCCGAAACAAGGGATAAGAAGGAAAAGCGCATTCTTTGATCTTGATTCCTTTTTGCGTCAATCCGGCCAGGGCGTTTTCAAACGCTTTTTTTTCTTGCGAATCCAGTTCGGCCAGTTGTTCGGAAATAATGCCCGCTTGCCGGACTTGTCCGGTTTTTTCTTCGGGTGCGTCAAATTCCGGCAGCCCGTCCCAGAGCATGGAAAAATCATTTGCGTCCTGGCCGTGGATAACCGAAAAAATGTCCGCCATCTGACGCGCGGATGCACAAATCATGCTGATGCATTCCATGGAAGGAACCAGGCCAATCAGTCCTGAGCGCGAGCAGATCCCATAGCTCGGCTTAAATCCCCATGCACCTGCCAAAGCAGAAAGATAGCGGGCCTCCCCCATGGTGTCGACCACCAGAGCCGCATCACTCTTTTTCTGAGAAATTAGTAAATGTGCCGTATCCGAGGCTACGCCGAATCCCAGTTCTCCCATGCGGGTTAAGCCCTGAAGTTGTGCGCCTTGGTCCTTGAGGCGTTTGACCACCGTGGCGTCTTCAATGGGGCGGTAATTTTCTAGTGCTGCCGATCCCGCATCGGTCGGCCATTTTGCTACTGATATATTGGGATGAAGCGAAATCAGGAGGTTTTTTAACGGTCCGTCGGAATTCGCCGTTACTGGATCAGAATTGATAAAACTAAACAGCATATCGTTCATACCGGGTTATATATCCTTTGGTTGTAAGTTCTGATTTTTTCGTCATCGGACTATTCTATAATATTTGCCACTTTAAAAAAGTCGCCCTTGACTTCCGCAGCGTTTGTCAGCAGGTCGCCGTTTTCAACACCAAAATGCGCTACCGCCTCGCGGCCTGGCCGGGTGCGGTTTTGCAGGGGGATGACCGAAAACATCGGTTCCTCGTCCGTGGCTCGGGCTTGAATTTGCGTTGCCAGTTTTTCCGCCTGCTCTACAGCGGTTTTGATCATCAAAGCCTCTTCCTCGCGGATGCCGATGCGGGAGACCCAGGACAGGGTTTCCAGCAGATTTTTTTCCGCCTTGCCCGGCATGGCTTCCCCGCCGCCCAGATTCAACAGCTCCAGTTCCGCCAGTTGTTCATGGGATACCAGAGACGGTGCATGGGTTAAGGGGCAGAAGGCGCTTCTGTTTTTCGGAAAGGCGATCACGTCTCGGATGGACCGGGTGCTGAGCACCATGGCCGCGATCCGGTCTATGCCCAGTGCAAGACCGCCATGGGGCGGTGGCCCGAATTCAAACGCCTGCAAAAAGAATCCAAATTTTTGGGCGGCTTCTTCCGGGGTCAGGCCCAGCGCGGTAAAAATTTTTTGTTGCACTTCGCGGTTATCAATACGAATACTGCCGCCGCCCAGTTCCTCGCCGTTTAATACGATGTCATAGGCCCGGGACTTGAGCGACAAAAGATCGGAAACGTTTTGGGGATCAAAGTCAGTGCGGTCGGGCGCGGTAAACGGATGGTGCGTGGAGGTGACGCCACCGGTTTCTGTGGGATCAAACAAGGGGAAATCCGTCACCCAGACCGGGCTCCAGGTATTTTTGGGAATCAGCCCCAGGCGATCGGCCACATGCAGTCGAAGCTGGCCCAGCACCTTGGTGGCAAGCGCATAGGAAGGGTCGGCGATAATCATAAGCACATCGCCGTCCTCGCATTCGAATCGCTCGATAATATCCTGCTGTTCGGCCGGGCTGAAAAACTGAACGATATTGGAATCCAGCTTTCCATCCACCATGCGCATCCAGGTCATGCCCTTTCCGCCGAATCCGGGAACGATCTGTTTGGCGTATTCGTTTTGCAGCACGTTTTTGCTCAGGGCCTCGGATTGTCCCTTGACGTTAATCCCTATGATGCAACCGTTACGCTTGAGTATCTGTTTAAAAATGGCATATGACGTGTTTGTAAACAGATCAGTGGCGGCAACAAACCGCAGTCCGAACCGCAGGTCTGGGCGGTCCGATCCGGTGGTGGCAATGGCCTCTTGGTAGCACATCTTCGGAAAAGGTCGCAGCAGGTCGATCCCGCCCACAGCGAACATCTGCGACACGATTTCTTCGATCAGCTCGAATAAAAAAGATTCATCAATAAATGATGCTTCAATGTCGAGCTGGGTAAATTCCGGCTGCCGGTTGGGCCGCAGGTCTTCATCCCTGAAACACCGGGCCACCTGGTAATACCGTTCCAGTCCGCTGACCATCAACAGTTGCTTGAATAGCTGCGGAGACTGGGGAAGCGCGTAAAATTCCCCCGGGTGAACACGGCTGGGAACAATATAGTCCCGGGCACCTTCAGGTGTGCTTTTGGTCAGACAGGGGGTTTCCACTTCGATGAACCCGCGGTCTTCTAAAATCTTTCTGGCGGATTTAATGATCTGGTGGCGCTTGATGAGATTGTCCTGCATGGACGGACGGCGAAGATCCAGGTAACGATACTGGAGGCGGAGGTCTTCGGCCACATTGGCGGGCGTTCCGACCACAGCACCGGCCACCATGGCTTTTTCGGAAATATGAAACGGCAGGCCGACGGATGCGTTTAACACTGATAACGCCGATGCAGTCACTTCAATGGTTCCGGTGGTGATGGATGAATTTTCCGTGCCTGGCGCACGCGCAACCACGCGGCCGGTGATTTCGATACAGTATTCCTCGCGCAGGTTCTGGGCCGTTTCCAGCATGTCCTTTGACTCGGTTTCCTGAAAAACTACCTGAACAATGCCTGTCCAATCCCTTAAATGAATAAACAGCACCTCGCCATGGTCTCTTCTGGCATCCACCCAGCCTTGAAGCTGGATTTCCCGCCCCACATCATCTTTACCGACATTGCCGCAACCGGTTCGTTCTTGCCAGTTCATTTACAACCCCTTCTGTTTTTAAATAGCGGTTTCACGGTTGGTAATTTTTTTAAAAAAATTAACTAAAACTTAATAAAGAATAAACTCATACTTAATTTTTAAACACAAGATTAAAAACGAACAAATATTGGAAGCCCGGTTTCATTCATTTTGCGGTGGACCTTCAGCATCCATCTTGGTCCGACCAAATTTCATTGATTCCGATAGCTGTCCATGAAGTTGCGGTGCCCACCATTGCCGCAGTCAACGGACCGGCGATTGGTGCCGGGTGTGACCTTGCGTTGATGTGTGATATGCGAATTGCATCTGAAAAAGCAAAGTTCGGAGAAACTTTTCTCTCTGTGGGATTGATCCCCGGCGACGGCGGGGCGTATTTTTTGCCCAGGGCTGTGGGAATGGCCCGGGCTTGTGAAATGACCTTTACCGGGGAAGTGATCGATGCACAAAAAGCATCTGACATCGGACTGGTTAACCATCTGGTCATGCATGATCAATTAATGAACGCTGCCGTTGCGCTTGCCGAAAAAATCGCCACAAAGCCCCCGGAAGCGCTTCGCATGGCCAAACGTCTGCTTTATGCGGGCCAGGACACAACCCTTCGACAACTGCTTGATCAGTCAGCCGCCTATCAATCTTTGTGCCATCATACCGATGACCACATGGAAGCGCTGTCTGCCATGTTTGAAAAACGTGAGTCGGAGTTTAAAGGTAAGTAACCTTTTAACTTAGCCATCCGGCTATTATCCGGCGACTTCTTACGGGACCATCAATATTGCTGCAACACCGTCATATCTTTGTCCAGCCGATAAATGTGTTACTGTAAAGCATTTTAATCAGCCGGGGGCTTCCCTTGATTTCCTGTTTTATCTCCCGGAGGAATGCGTCCGGGTCATACCCTTTTCGGAAGGTGGTATTGAACCCGGTTCTGATCAGATAACCGTCCTGATACCGTTTTATGATCTGGTACTTATGTTCAACAGGCCAGACACCCTGTACCGTCAGATAAGCGGTTCCCGTGTCATCTAAGGTGTCCCTGATCGTCAGATAGGCATTATGGCGTTCTTCCAGCGGCAGAATATTCAATACATAATTTGCTATGACAACATCATACGTTCTTTTTAAAGCCGTCCTGTCCGGATAAAAATTAGGATCAAAATCAACCACCTCCTGACAGCCGGATTGAAGCAGATCTGATTTGGCGAACCGGTCCATGCCCGTACCGAAATGCAGGACGCTTTTATTCGCGGCCAGATTGTCCCGGCAGATGATCCGAATCGGTTCAGAGGATTGTCGGGTGTGGGAAAGCGCTGTCAACCGGGAGGCCACCGTAATGGCAGAGGCTTTCTTTATTCGGATTTCTTCCAAATCCCTGTCCAGGGATTGTTCTATATTTTTCAGGGGAACCGACCATGTGTTCGTTGCCGGTGTGAAGGTATATTTCCGGGCGTTGGAACCGAATATGGTGTATGAGCCGTTTTTTTCACGGATGATATTCCATCCGGCTTTCAGCATTTTCTTTGACAATTTCATGATTCAGGCTATTGCAGAGTTTGCGTTACGTCAATCTATAGTTCCACGGTTATCTCAAAAAGGTTTGTTTTTAGTAGAAAAGGCGATTCTCTTTACCCGCATGGTGCTTGGTCAACGCCAAAAATCAAGGATAGATCTTGAAATCTGAATTTAATTCACAAATCAAGATGTGACCCCAAATGCACAAGACCCGGTACCATCCTTATAC
>JAGGYV010000020.1 GCA_021162325.1 Desulfobacteraceae bacterium
ATGGAAACTTTTTTCACTGAAAAATTAATCCGTTTAATTTCTTTTGCCAGCGTACTGCTCATTATGGGCGGATGGGAAGTGCTGTTTCAACGAAAAAAACGCGTGGATTCCAAGTCCAGACGCTGGCTGAACAATCTCAGCCTGGTGGCGGTTGGCAACCTGATTCTGCGGACAGGCGTTGTCATGCTGCCGGTAACCTTTGCCGCTTATGCCCAATCCAGGGGCATGGGCATATTCAACCAGCTTTCCCTGCCGGTGTGGGCCGACTGGATGGCCGCTGTCATCATTTTCGACTTTATCATCTACCTACAGCATATTCTATTTCATTTTGTGCCGATTTTTTGGCGGCTTCACCAGGTCCATCACTCGGATCTGGACATTGACGTGACCACGGCCATCCGATTCCATCCCATTGAAATTATTTTATCAATTTTTATTAAACTCGCGGCGGTGGCAGCGTTCGGATTTCCCCCCGGCGCGGTTCTGCTTTTTGAAATTCTGCTCAATGCAGCCGCCATGTTCAACCACGCCAATATCTATATCCCGCCATTGATGGACAAATTCATCCGTCTGCTAATCGTTACACCGGACATGCACCGGGTGCATCATTCGGTGATCATAGCTGAATCCAACACCAACTTCGGATTCAGCCTGTCGGTATGGGACCGGATTTGCGGTACTTACCGGGCACAACCCAAAGCCGGACATGACGGTATAATCATCGGCCTGACATATGCCCAAAAACCAAAATCCTTGATCCAGTTATTGATCATGCCGTTTAAAAAATAAAATCCTCGCCACCGGCGACCTGAATTCATATTTTTTATTTTTGAGTGAGCCCTCATCCGGATAACCGGAAAAATTAAAAGTGAGCTACTCCGGCTTTAAAACCAAAAAATACAACTGTCCCGGATGCTTCATATAACCGGCAGCAAGCGCTGCATAATTGCCGTTTCCCCAGAATATATCCGCCCTCCCCGGCCCCTTGATAGCGCTGCCCGTATCCTGGTTTAACAAAAAACGGGAAAACCGGCCCCATGAGCTAATTTTACCGGACGTATCCACCTTCGGCTTTTGGGTCTGAACAAAAACAAGCGCGCCTGCCGGTGCGGTTGAACGATCCAGGGCAACAGACCGGCCGGGGGTCAGTTCAATATTAAAGCAGCCGACCGTCCCTTTTTCCATTATTTCAAAAAATATATACCTGGGATTATAATTTAAAATATCATCCACTTCATCCGGATGGGCGTTGAGATATGCCCGAATGGTCTGCATGGATACGGTTTCTTTTGACAGTTTCTTTTTATCAATCAGGTATTTGCCTATACTTTTGTATGGGTGGCCATTGGAAATCTGATAATGCACATTCATCAGGTCTCCGTTTTCCAGGCTGATTTTCCCGGAACCCTGAACCTGAAGAAAAAACAGGTCCACCGGGTCATTAACCCATGCAATCGGTGAAGCATTAATTCCAGAAAACCCCTTTTCTTCTATCTGCTGCCGGCTGTAATAAGGAATAATCTCATTTCCCGTATCCCTGCCGATTTCCGTCTTCCCCCTGCAGCCGCTGGCAAATGTTACCAGGTCATCCGGACGGGAATACACCGGAAACCTGAACGTTTCAGTCTGTTTTACGCTTCCAGACAGCAGGGGTTCATAGTAACCGGTAAACAGTACGGATTTTGCGGCACCATTTTGCATAACCGCATACACATAAAAATATTGATCAATAAAAACGCTTAATTCTTTGCCGGAGGGTTTTTTCTCAATAAACGACAGAAACCGTTTTAAAGACCGGATCAAATGGGCGGCCGAAAACGTGTCTTTTCCGAATGAAAACTTTCTTGTAGAAGGCAGCTTTTGATAATAGGCGATACTGCCGGAAATCGCTTCTTCCAGATGCTTAAAATCCAGGTCATCTTCAAAAAAGGGGTGTTCGGAAACAGGCACCACTTGAAAAACCGGCTGTGACAAGGATTCGGATGAAGATTTCGCCGAGGCATCTGTCGTCAAACAAATAAAAAAAATCACTGCAAATATTGATAATATAAATATCGGTTTAGAAAACGCACTGGCTCCGAAAAAACAATGATTAATTTTTTTCATACGGAAGTCTCTTCACTTTCCCCATGGTCCTGTTCCATAGTTCGGGGTTTATTATCAACGGGAGATACTTTGGAAATATTATTTTTGCCTTTGATGATGACGCCTAAATCTTCAAATTTCCGGGCAGACGGCAAAACGCGGCGTTCAAGAGATCCCACTGCCTTGTTATATGTATTGACGCACTTATCCAGGTCGCTGCCAAGGCTGTTGATATGGCTCACCATTTTTGCAATCCGGTTATACAATTCATTGCCCAGCTCACTGATGCGCTGCGCGTTCTCTGTCGTGTTTTCCTGCTTCCAGCCATAGGCAACCGCTTTTAGCAGTGAAATCAACGTGGTGGGAGTGGCCAGAATAACGCCTTTGTTTGCAGCGTCTTCAATCAAGGCCGGTTCTTTGGCAAGGGCTGCGCTGAAAAAATTCTCACCGGGCATAAACAGGACCACAAACTCAGGGGTTGGATTAAATCGGGTCCAGTATTCTTTTTTGGCCAGCTGTTTTACATGCGTCCGGACATGTGCGGCATGCCGGGTCAGCATTTCCTCTGCCCGATCCATATTTTCCGCTTCAAGAGAATCGAGATAAGCGATAATCGGCACCTTGGAATCCACAATGATCTTTCGGTCACCAGGCAGCTGGATGATCATATCCGGTCGGGCGGAATTTTCCCGGGTCTTATCCGTCTGCTGCTCAAAAAAATCACACCGGTTTTGCATACCGGATAGCTCCACCACCCGCCGCAGCGTAATCTCTCCCCACCGCCCCCTCACATGGGGCATCCGAAGCGCATTGACGAGTTTTCCGGTTTCCTTATGGAGTTCATTTTGCGTTTGGCTCAAAGACACCATCTGCTGGGACAACTCACCATAGGCTTTTTCCCGCGTCTTTTCCATGGACCGGACCTGCAGGTCGTATTTATCTAAAGCATCGGCCACCGGCTGAATAAATTCTTTGACCGCCTTTTCTCTATTCTCAAAATCGGTTTTTGCCGCCTCGACATACTGGGTAAATGTCTGCCCGGCCAAATCGATGAACGACTGGTTGTTCTCACTCAGGGCTTTTGCGGACAAGGCCTTAAAAGAATCCGTCATGCGAATGGTCATTTCTTCCAGCATGGCCGCTTTTTCTTTGGCAATTTTCCGTTCACTTTCAATCCGGGTTTCCAGCTCCGTCAGACGCTGCTGCTGTTTGGCAATCCGATCGGTTAATGAACGGTTTTCTTCTATTTGATCCGTAAGCATTTGTTTAACCGATGCCATTTGCTCAAGACTGGTGACAGCGGCGGTATGGGTGTTTGACAGATTGAAAAATCTGTCATTTAATGCAGCAAGCGACTGTCCGGATTTTGCCAGCGTGACCTGAAGGGATTCAATTTCTGCTGATTTTCCGGCAATGGCCTGTGAAAGCGTTGCATTCGCAATTTTTTCGCCCCCCATCCGTTTAATGAACACCGACCGGGCAATCAGCCACCCCAACAAAAGACCGGCGAATAAGACGCCCCCACTCCATATATAAATTTGATGTAAATAATCCATGGCGATGCGTTATAATCTATAATTGTTCAGGTTTTATATGGTCTCAAAAAATTCGGGCGCCCCCCATATTGTCATATTGCTTCTGAATTCCGGGCTATTGAGGGATTACCCGATTTTGAAATAATATTCTAAAATGTCTACAAATTCATTCATCCGGACGATTTATTCATCCGGCGGGCGAATAAATACACCACTTTTTCCGCCGGATTTTTTCTTCAGGCAGATATCGGAAATAACCATCGCCCGATCATGGGATTTGCACATATCATAAATGGTGAGGGCGGCTACCGACACCGCTGTCATCGCTTCCATCTCAACGCCGGTGCGATCAAATATTCTTACAGACGCGGTAATACCGATGGCATAATGTTCTTCGTCCGGGAAGAAATCAACCTGTACATGCCCCATATTAATCGGATGACACATGGGAATCAAATCCGGTGTTTTCTTGGCGGCCATGATACCGGCAATTCTTGCGGTTTCAAGCACATTCCCTTTCCGCGTCTCATTATTTATGATCTTTAAAAAAGTATCCGGCGTCATGGATATTTTTGCCTGAACGACCGCCACCCGATCTGTTGGAGCCTTTTCGGTGACATCGACCATTCGAACATGACCTTTTTCATCCATATGGGTAAAGTCAGACATTTATACATCCTTTTTGATTTCTAATTTCACCGCACCTACTGCGTCAAAGGCTGCCCCGCATAGTTCACTATAGCGGGTCAGCATTTTCCTTGAATCTGCAACAAACTTGAAAATCATTTAATTTGGCTTAATCTTAAAATTCGTCTAAAAACCAAAAACTCCATCAGACAAAAAACTCCGTCTTACTGGTCACCGTCGTCTTCACTGCGTTAAGGGTGCGTTCCAGAGCAGGTATTACCGTATCCCGAATGTCACCGGCCACGACAAGGGCCATAACATCATCGCCCACCGCCAGATGCCGGTCTTCCGCAATTTCGATAATGATATCGATAATACCCGGCGTCTGTCTTTCCTTTTCAAGGATCTGTTCCAGTTTTTCATGATCCACGGAGACGGTTAAACCGGAAACTTTTCGCCCATCCCGTGACGTTCCCCGCACCACACCGTTATGGGCAAGAACCATTCCGGCTTTATCAAAATCCGGCCGCTGCCTGATCCGATTGATAATTTGCTGAATATCCAAATTTTTTCTCCTTTTACCTCACAATGGCAATTCCATGGATCTATTGAGTTCTATCGATAGCGTTGTAACGATTTTTCAGGCACTCAAGGGAATAGATGTTTAATTTCCGAGCCTGAAAAATCGCTACACCTTGTATATGGAACTGTTAACTTATTACATTATTTAATAAATACGATTACCTTTTCGGGAGGACATAAAGCCCTCCCCTACATGGTGCGATCTCTGTAGGGGCGGGGTTTATCCCCGCCCGTTATCGGGATAAATAATTAAATACGTCACCATGAAAAGCTTTTAACGGGACCGGCATTATTGATGGTCCCGTTAAAAATAATCCTGGTTTTGTTCCAGCCATTGCTTTGCTTTTGAATAATCCCCGGCCGTATTGATGTTAAAAAAAGACATCAATTCCGGGTCTACTTGTTTCAATAAAGTTTCCGGAATCTTTTTTACCCGGACTTTCCTAAACATTTTTTTGATCTGGAATTTTTTTTCTTCAATCTGTCGTTCCATGAGCGACAAACAGGATTTTGAATACACGGCACAAAGCTGTTCTGTCCCGTCAGCCGTTTCAGGAATCACGACAGCAGCGCCGGGTTCAATATGCGAAACAACCGTTTCCACCATTTCTTTTTTTAAAAATGGCGTATCACACGCAGTGACAAATATAAACGGGGTGCGGGCATAAAACAGGCCCGCGTGAATGCCAGTCAGCGAACTCCGATATGAATAAATATCCGTAACGATATTCACATCCCATTCAAGATATGCCATGGGCTGATTTGTCACAAGAATTATTTCCTCAAACACGGCCTTGAAAGCATCATAAATATTATCAATCACACGGCTGTTACCAAAATTGATAAACGCCTTATTTTTACCGGCAAACCGTTTATTTAAGCCACCGGCAAGAATGACACCGGTACAAGCGGTATCGGAATTATTTATGTTTACCATCTCTTTTTTTTCACTCTTTTTCTTTGTCATCAAAATTTATTTTTTTACAGGATCATCTTTTAAGAAATCGATTAATTGCCGTCAGGTTAGGAGAAATCCCATTCAAAATCAAGATGGCTTTGAAAAAAATCACGGATTCTGAGGCATAATTCTTTGTTTTTTGTTACAAACAAAGACATGATTAAAAAATTTTGTTTTACCGGTTGATCCAAATATTTCACCCATAAAAGGTTTTGAATAAATCTTGATCTTTTTAAAATCCTTAGTATACACTGACTCTCATTGAGCTTTTATTGACCCCCTTTTTACCACAAACAGAATTGACCGCTTTTCCTGTTTGACAAACTAAAAATAAGGGCTAACCACATGGGCAACATTCACATGATTCTGGATGCAATAGACGTTGAACGTATCCTGAAAAAAATAACGGATACCATTATTGAAACCCACAAACACCTGGACAGACTTGCGCTTATCGGTATCCACACCCGGGGGGTATTTCTTGCCCATCGCATCCGATCCATGATTAATGAATCCACTGGCATTGAGCTGAATACCGGTACGGTGGATATCAATCTCTACCGTGACGACTGGACCCGGATCGGCGCACAGCCGGTTGTCCGAAAAAGTGATATCTCATTTAACATTGATGAGAAACAGATCATTTTAATCGATGATGTCCTGTTTACCGGACGAACAGTCCGGGCGGGCATGGACGCGCTCATGGACTTCGGGCGGCCGGACCGCATTGAACTGGCCGTATTCATTGACCGCGGGCACAGAGAGCTGCCGATCCATGCCGACTATATCGGGCAAACCGTTAAAACAACCATCAACCAGGCGGTCAATGTCCTGCTCAAGGAAATTGATGAAGTTGACCGGGTAGATATCCTGCCGGTGAAATAATATGGGACATAAAGAGCATAAAAAAAATGCATTGAAAAAATTGAACGTCGGGATTATTACGGTTTCAACCACTCGAACCCTGGCCGAAGATAAAAGCGGCTTTTGGATGAAAAAACAGGCGAAGAAAGAAGGGCATGAGGTGGTCATTCACCGCGTTGTCGGGGATAATCGACAGCTGATCGAGCGGGCGGTCTGGAAAATTATCACCGATATGGCACCGAACATCCTGCTGATCACCGGCGGAACCGGGGTAAACCCGACAGATGTCACCATTGAAGCGGTTCGCCCTATGTTTGCCAAAGAACTGACGGCTTTCGGCACACTTTTTACATTGCTCAGCTATGAGGAGATTGACTCGGCAGCCATTCTTTCCCGTGCCACCGCCGGTGTCATTAATCAAACAACCGTGTTCTGCCTGCCCGGAAGTTTAAACGCCTGCAAACTGGCATGCAAGGCACTGATCTTCCCGGAAGCCGGTCATATTGCCGCCCATGTCAACAAGGAACAATAATGTCGGCAAATAATAAAAGAATTAATTCTAATTAAGGAGTCTTAAAATTATGTTCGGCATAGGCGTGCCTGAATTATTAATTATACTGGCCATCGCATTGATCGTCATCGGCCCGAAAAAACTGCCCGACCTGGCGAAATCCCTTGGCCGGGCGTTAAATGAATTTAAAAAAGCCACCAAAGAATTCAAAGATTCGCTGGATATTGACGAAGATATCAATACCATCAAAAAACCGTTTGATGAAATTAATGATGACATTCGGGGGGCCTTAACAAACCATTCTACGCACAAGGAGGGGACGGTTAAAACGGATACGCTGGATGATATCATCGACAGTGCGCCGTTAACGGAGAAAAAAGAAAGCGCCCCCGATCAACCGAATCAACCGAATCAACCCGATCAGCCCGATCAGCCCGATCAAACAGGACAAACAGGACAACCGGAAAATATCGGGACAAAAGCAGATGTCTAAAGAAGAAAAACTCCCGTTCACTTCTCATCTGGATGAACTCCGCAAACGGCTGATCCGTTGTTCCATCGCGGTTTTGATCGGATTTGGAATTTCCTATGCTTTTAAAGAAAAGCTGTTTGAGATTCTCACATATCCGTTAATGCAGGCAATGGATACGGGCGACACCCTGATATTCACCGGCATTCCGGAAGCGTTTTTTACATTTTTAAAAGTTTCCCTGCTGTCTGGCTTCCTGCTGGCGATCCCCGTAATTATGTATGAATTTTGGATGTTTGTCGCACCGGGCCTTTACAAAAATGAACAAAAATTCATGCTACCGATCGTCATTATTTCTTCTCTGTTCTTTATCGGCGGCGCATTATTCGGATATTTTATTGTATTCCCATACGGATTTAAATTTCTGCTGGGGTTTGCCTCAGAAACGATTCGGCCGTTTCCCTCGATGAAGGAATATCTTTCTTTTTCTGCAAAACTGTTGCTGGCTTTCGGCTTTGTGTTTGAACTCCCGCTGGTGATCACATTTCTGGCCAGAATCGGCCTGGTGACGGTTGATTTTTTGAAAACAAACCGTAAATACGCTGTTTTAATATTTTTTGTCGGGTCTGCAATTCTTACACCGCCGGATGTGGTCACCCAGATCCTGATGTCGGTGCCGCTGATGATCCTTTATGAAATCAGCATCGTCGGTGCCCGTATTTTTGGTAAAAAAGTACCCGCAGATGACACGGCAGGTAGCCCGGAAGAGGACTCGAAAAATACAGCAGATGCATAATTTTCAGCTATTCACCTCGCAATAGTATAGAATATTCCTGTTGATAGCAACCGGGCAACAGCCGATTTTATTTTACCGTAAAAAGCCTGGTCCTTTGGGCCAGGTCAAAGATCTTTGGCTGTGCCGAAGAATTGCTGGAAAAATTTGAAATGAACTAAAGTTGATAGTCCCGTAAAAAGTCAGATTTCGACGGCAAAGAAAAAAGCTCCAAATTCGAGGCGCGCAAATCCTGAGTGATGATTTGTACTTAGCGTACCATGAAGAAGCGAAGGATGCAGCGCAACAAAGAATTTGGACTTTTTACGAAGCCGTCAAAGTTTGAAGAGAGCTAAAGTTGATAGTCTCGTAAAAAGTCAGATTCCGATGGCAAAAAAAAATCCCCAAATCAATATGATCATCAGACGAATTATCGAATAAAATTTAAAAGGGTAAAAAAGATCCAATGACAGAAAAAATTCAAAAAGCGTTTGTTGTATACTGCTCACCGGCAGGCAGCACACGCCACGTCAGTCATATCATTGCCAGAAAACTTCAGGAGATGAAAATTGAGGTCATTGAATGTGATTTAAGCAAAAAATTCAGTGAAACATCCATTATCACCAAAATTAACCGGGGCAACAGTAACGCCTGCCTGTTTGTCGGATCACCGGTCTATGTTTCCCACGCGATCCCCCCGATCATGAATTTTATTGCCCGGCTGCCGAAAAATTCTCAAATGCCCGTTGTCCCTTTTGTTACCTGGGGCGGCGTTACCAGTGGAATTGCGCTTTATGAAATGGGCAAGGCCCTGGTGGAAAAAAAGATGAATCTTGTCGGCGGGGCAAGAATTTTGTCCCGACATTCCATGATGTGGCAAATGGAAAATCCGCTCGGAAAAAACCACCCGGACGAAACAGACGATCAAATGATCCAAAAAATGATCACCGGCGTGGTGAATAAATTATCCACCCGCTCAAATGGTTCGATTGATTTGTCGACCCTGGCATACTATCCATCGAATATTGTGGCGGAAATGGAAAAAATGACACTCAAAAAAGCCAAATCACTTATGCCGAAACGAAAAGTAGATGAAGATGCGTGCACGGAATGCAAGGAATGTTCAACCGCATGTCCCACAGATGCTATCTCTTTTACCCCGTATCCTGAATTTGAAAAAAATTGTATTTTCTGTTTCAATTGCGTGAGAGTATGTCCTGAAGATGCCATTAAAGCGGATTTCTCAAAGGTTGAAAAACAAATCAGGGATCGGGCCAACCGGTTCAAAGAGACGCCGCCGTCACAGATTTTTATATAAATAATGGGTTGGAAGTGGATCAGCAGTTGTACCCACGGGCCAAAAACCGGAAAATACAAAACACTTTAAAAAAGGCAAATGGGGGGGCATCAGCTTTTCCGTGCCGTTTAATGGGTGCTATAATTTAAAGCGATCTGTATTTTTACGAAGCCATTAAGCATGATGGCTTCGTAAAAAGTCCAAATTCTTTGCCATCTGAAATCGATTTTTTACGAGTTTGTCAAGCATCACTGTTTAAAACCCGACGCAATACTTCCATCAGCTTGCTTTTGGTATATGGCTTGGCAGCGATGCCACAAAAGCCGTATTCCGCATAATTGGCCATAACAGGATCATTAGCGTATCCGCTGGAGACAATGACCCTGGCTTCCGGGTGAATCGATAAAATGTCCTTGATCGCTTCCGTCCCGCCCATTCCGCCGGGAATTGTGAGATCCATAATAACGACATCAAACGGCTGCCCCACATCCATGGCCTGTTGATACCTCTCTATCGCCTGCCTGCCATCGAGCGCTGTTTCAACTGAAAATCCGGATCTTTCCAGCATTTTTATGACCAGTGCGCAGATCATCTCTTCATCATCCATAACAAGTATTCTGGCGGTTTGTTTTGTGGTTGCACATTCTGCTGCCGATTGCCTGGTTTCAATCGATTCCTGTGATTCCGAAGCCGATAGATATAATGTAAAAGTAGTACCTTTGCCGAGTTGTGAATCAACATTTATACGGCCACCATGCTTGGTGATGATTGAATAGACCGTTGCCAGTCCCAGGCCGCTACCTGTCTGCTTGGTGCTGAAATAGGGATCAAATATTCTGTCAAGGCACTTCTGGTCTATGCCGATTCCTTCATCTGCCACTGTGATCTTGATATATTTTCCCTGATCAAGGTTGGCCACCCCGTTTTCCGAGAGTTCAGTATTCTCCAGTGTGATGTACAGGTGGCCGCCGTCGGGCATTGCCTGGCCGGCGTTTATTATGAGATTGGAAAAAACCTGTTGTATTTGCCCTTTGTCCACGTCAGCCATCCACAGATCGTCTGCTTGTTTAAAAATGGGCTTTATATTACTTCCCGAAAGGTCAAATCGCGTGACGTCCTTTACCAATTCGTCAATCCTGATATTTTCCCTGACCGGTGCCCCGCCCCTGGCAAATGTCAGTAACTGCTTGGTCAGGCGGATTGCCCGGTTCATGGAATTTTCCGCATTTCCAAGGGATTTGAAGGCCGGGTGATCTTTGGGAATCTCTTCTTTGGCAAGTGAAATATTACCGTACAATCCCATCAGGATATTATTGAAATCATGGGCAATCCCCCCTGCAAGAATGCCGACACTCTTAAGTTTTTCCATTTTTTGCAGCTCTTCTTCCGCCTTCTTTCGTTCGGTGATATCGCGGTCCACCCCGCGATAGCCGGTGACCTTCCCCGCCTTGTTAAAAACCGGAACACCGCTTGTCTCAAGGATAACGCATCGGCCGTATTTATGCAGATTGACATTTTCCAACGTGACGATTGACCTGCCTGCCGCTACTAAATCCCTGAAAACCGAAGCCATTCTCTCCGCCTCTTCCGGCGGCATCATAGAAAACGGGGTCTTGCCGACGATCTCCTCCGGCTTATATCCCAACATGGCTTCAACCTGCGGGCTGGCATACGTAAAGACGCCTTCTATGTTTATCTCCCATATCCAGTCGGCAGACGACTCGACAAGTCCCCGAAACTTTGCTTCACTTTGCCAAAGTTCCTCTCTTTCATCCAAAAGCGATTGCTGGGCATAGATCTTATCCTGCAACATTTTGTTGGCATTTTTCGCCATCCAATCAAGTTCATCAAACTGAACCAGATTCCGGTCAATTAATTCATCGGAAAAAGCAGCCCGCCTGAAAAACGAAATAAACAGATTAAAATCATTTTCAAGTCTCCGCCTCAACCAGCTGAATATTAATAGAAAAAAAGCGACTACCCCCAGCGCAATCAGCGTAGAATAAAATATCTTCGCTTTGATCTGGTTGTCTAATTTGGTTTGCATCAAGGCAATATTTGTTTCCACATCATCGAGGTACACACCGGCGCCGACAAGCCATTGCAAGTCAGGAATTCCGTAAATAAAGGAAGTTTTGGGTGATTCTTCTTCTGAGTCGGTTAGTTTTTCCCACGAATAATAGATATAATCACCATCCGGTTTTAAGGCAGCACTGTATTCCTTTTCAAAAACAGCTTTTATTTTTTCCGGATTTTGATTAAAAACCGCCCATAATTTTTTTGTTCCGGAAAAAAGTTTTCCATTTGAAACCAGCGCATCTCCATTTAATCTATTGATAAAAATATATCCTTCATTACCATACCGTATTCGACTGATGGTCGAGAGCAAATTTGCTTTTATTTGCCCCGCCACATCATCCACATACAAACCGGTCCCGATAAGCCAGTCAAATGCCTCAAATCGTTTAATAAAAGATATTTTTTTAAAATCCATTCCGGCGGCACCCGGTTTTGTCCAAAGATATTCATAAAAGCCTTCGCCGGATTTCCCTGCAATTTCAATCAAATCCTTAATAATATATTGTCCGTGCGTGTCCTGCACATCTAACAAATTTGCCCCTTCCAATTCCGGTTTGCCTGGAAATAATATTGCAACGCCATCAAGACGACTAATAAAATAGTAACCACTTCCCTGTTCAAACCGGAGGGGACTTAAAGCATCTATAATCATCTGCTGAATTTCAGCCGTGATTTTTGTGGATTTATTTTCTTGATAAATGTTTTGAGCGATAGAATACGCCTCATACACTCTGGATTTAATTTTTGTTTTTGTCAGTCGCTCGCTTTGCCTTTTTTCATAGTTTATTATTTCAACAACCTGATGAACTTCGCGCTTGATCATCTGTTTCTGACTGTCAATGTAATCTGCGCGCAATTGCTCTGTGGAAAAATTGAAATCCTGATAAGATCGAACAACATCAATGGCAACAATACTTCCGCCAAGCCCTACCAGGAAAATGATTCCCCATAACTGAATAAGTTTAGTGAAACTAATTCTTTGTTTCATCATAATTTGGTTCCTTTTATCAACCCGACAAATAGCTCACTTCAAACTTTAGTTCACTTTTAACTTTTCCGGTTTATCCGGGTTAGGATATTTTGTAATACCTTTATAACAATCAAGGAAATTATATAAATTTTCAATGACTTTAACAAGAATAAAAAATGCGTCGAGGTGACGATTATCCTAAATTTGTCCTAAATTTATATTGATACAGCCCTACCGGTAATATCCTGACTTTCACAAAAAATTTTCCTTCTATGTAACTTCAACACAATGAGCTGATTTTGGCGTTATTTGCAGGCTCGGTCCCGGGGACTCACCAGGGGGAACACTTCCAAATAACTTAATCATAATAATTGATAAGTTCTTCACTCGAACAGTGGCGATGCATCTCCATACAGCAGCAATTCCCGGTACAGTCCAATCGCTATATATTGGTGAATAATTTTTAAAAGCTTTCGTAAACTTTTGTACTATATCTTCAAAATTCGTGCAATTACCTACGAAAAAGCAAATACACTTGTTTGACGATGTAA
>JAGGYV010000194.1 GCA_021162325.1 Desulfobacteraceae bacterium
AAGGTGTCATTTCGGGCTGGAATGGAGGGAGTCCTTAGGACGACCGGAGTTCCAGCCCGGCGCAGCCGACTGACCGGTTTAATCCGGAAGATATAACTCTTTCAGCTCCAGCGCCTTTTGAGTACTGTAATTAATATCCTGCCTAGTTTTGTCGATGATAAATACTGGATAATCATAGCTGTGTTCACTGATCAATAATCCGCCGTCAATATCCGTTATCATACGAACCACCTGATTTCCATCCTCATCTTCAAACCACGTCGTATTCTTGTCTGTAAATTCAACATCCATTGTTTCCAGTCTGCTTTTGGCAGAATTCCATACGGTAACGCCCATGCCTTTATTTCCTTTTTTTCAATGCCCCTTTTAGCCGGTAACTTTCCCAGGTACTGTTAATAACATGTGCCCTGTGAGTTATCCGATCCAACAATGCTGCGGTAAGCGATGCATCTCCAAATATTTCCGTCCAGTCGCCAAACCCCTTATTCGTGGTGATAATCACCGACTTTCGCTCATGGCGCTCTGCTAAAACTTGAAAAAGCAGTTCCGCTCCGGCTTTGGAAAACGGAACATAACCAAGCTCATCAATAATTAATAAACCATAATTGAAATATCGTTTTAAAATCCGTCTTAACATCTTTTCATCCCTGGCCTCGACCAGTTCATTGACAAGACCGCAACCCGTAATAAATCTTGTGCGAACCCCCTGAGTGCAGGCCTCCATCCCCAAAGCGGTTGCAAGGTGCGTTTTCCCGGTCCCGCTTTTCCCTAAAAAAAGAATGTTTTGTTTATTTTTTATATATTCCCCGGTTGAAAGCTCTTTAATCAGGCGGACGTCCAGATCCGGCGCTGATTCAAAATCAAATATCTCAAGCGGTTTCAGCAGCGGAAAGGCCGCTTCTCTGATCCGTTTTTTTCGCCCGTTTTCCTTTCGAACCTGGACTTCGATTTCTGTTAAGTTCAACAAAAACTCATCATAATCCAGCTTGTTCTCCCGGGATTGCCGAAGTGTATTGTCAAGATTGCCGATCATTGTGGAAAGCCGCAGGGCTTTAAGATTTTCCGTTAACATGGCCTTCATTCCCGCATTCATACTGCACCTCCTATTTTATTATATATCGAGATGTCAGGAGATGGAAACGTCTGCCAGTTTTTAAGGGGAACAATCGTCCTTTTTTCCTTATCCGATGCATTTTGCAGGATCTGCACAACGGCATGACTTGTACTGACGCCAGCCATTAAAGCCTTCTCGATTGATTCTTTTACTCCTTCAATCTTGTGTTCACTATGCAGCATCAGTACGGTTATAAAATCCCGAGTCCCTTTTGTATTGCCCTGCTTGTTACAAAATCGCAAAAGAAGCTTCTCGTAACAGGATGGCCAGTTTTTTCTCCATTGTTTTATCGGGCGGGCACTGTCAAAAGCCTGCGGTCGTTGCCGGATAAGTTCCAGGTAATGTGCAGGATCAAGCTGCCACTGATTGTTGTTATACAGACGATTATGCGTGGCAATTTTTTTACTGCCGTAATATATGTTTATCTGATTTACGGTTAGAACCGCACGGACCCGCAGGTAAGCATATTCGATCGGAATTGAATAGTGATTTTTATCTATGATTACCGTGGAATATTTATCTGATTTCCCTTCAGTTGTCAGGATATTACTGAACGGGATTTCCGGCAAACTGAGCAAATGAGATTTTTCCAGTTCATATGATTCCTTGACAGATTGCTCACGGCCATTGATGCGGTGATCCCCATAGCTCAAACATTCCTGTAAAAGCATTTCATTTAAATGTTCCAGGTTGTCTGCTTCCGGAATCGGGACCATGTAATTACGCCGGGCATATCCGACAAGCCCTTCGACACCGCCTTTTTCATGCCCCTGAGCAGGATTACAGAATCGCGGGCTGAAGTTATAATATGCTTGGAATTTCGCATACTCCTTTTGGTAAATACGCTTTTTGCCCTTTAAAACTTTTTGGACAGCTGTGGTCAGGTTATCATATATCAGGACCGGAAAAATACCTCCGAAATATGAAAACGCCTGAACATGAGCATCAAAAAAAGCCTGCTGCCTTTCGCAGGGATAACAGCGGACAAAATGCTTGCCGGAAAATTTTGACCGCATACAGAACAGTTTGAGTTTGACTTTTTCCCCGTTCAGTATTGCGATATAGGTTCCCCAATCAATTTCGGCTTCCTGGCCGATGGACGGTTCAAGTGGGATAAAAACCTGTTTTGAACCGCATCCGATTCTTTGCTTTGCAATTCGTACATAGCGGCGGACGGTTGAGGCGGACCCTTGATACTGATATTCATTGCAAAGCCGATGATAAATTCGGGTCGCAGTATGCCGCTGTTTTTTCGGCTGTTCCTTATCTGCCTCAATCCACTTATCAATTATTCTGATATACGATTCAAGTATTGGAAATGGTTGATGCTCCCGGATGCTGTAGCCAACATATTCATTTTTTAAAACTTTTTTGACCGTGTTTTTTGAATGACCTGTTTCCCTTGCGGTTTGCCTGATGCTCTTTCCGTAAATCCGATGTGCTGTCCGAATGTAATCATATTGATCCACTGTTATCATCCTCCATTAGTCTCCGATAAAATGTTTACTCCATGTAAAATTCTTATCAGAAATCCGTTAACAGGTGGGTCAAATTTCGGTTATAATTTATAACTCAAGTGGGTCAATTTTAGGTTAGCAAAACTAAGCGTTCCTACCGCCTGCATTTTTTGGGATTGCCGGAGTTGTTTTTCTAAATTTAAGCGTTCTTCTTCAGCCTGCTCGCGTACTTCAATTTCACGTTGAAGGCTTTCATTTGTTGACTTCAGTTCAGAAGTACGTTCTTCTACACGTTTTTCAAGGGTGTTTTTGGCTATTTGTAATTTTTCTTCCACAAGTTTGCGTTCGTCGATTTCTCTTAATAAATCC
>JAGGYV010000334.1 GCA_021162325.1 Desulfobacteraceae bacterium
ACACAATATCTTGAGGTAGAAGGAATACCCAGATCATCAATTGAATCATGGGAAAAAGCTGGAATCATCCATTTATTACATCCCGTATTCCGCGCGCTCAATCAGCTCCATCTGCATATCCCGGTTTAAGGTTACAAAATAAGCGTTATACCCCGAGATGCGCACCAGCAGGTTCCGGTAGTTTTCCGGGTGCGCCATGGCGTCTTTGAGGGTTTCCGAGGTCACCACGTTCATCTGCATCTGCATGCCGCCCAGATCAAAATATGTTTTCACATAGGAGAACATGTCATTAACGGTTTTTTCCCGTGTGTCATCTGCTGACGGGATGACTTTCACATTAAACGCGATATTGTTGTTGATGTTTTTGGTATCCAATCGGGCCACGTCCCGGATATTGTCCAGCAGGTTGTTAGACGCATTGGGTTCAGGGGTCAGGCCCGGGGTAAATGCCTTGCCGCTTAATCGGCCGGACGGCAAAGCGCCGGTTAAGGTTCCGTAGGCCACATGGTTGGACATGGACCAGAACCCGACCGTATATTTGCCGCCGCGATAGTGCGGTTTGCTGCCGTAATAATCATGGGCGAATTTGGCAATCCGGTCCGCCATTGCCACTGCCGCATCACTGCCGGAACCGAACAGCGGCACTTTTTTGGTGACCATGGCAAGGAGTGCCGGGTCATTCTCATAATTTTCATCCACCGCCTGTTTGAGGTCTTTAAGAGACACCGTTTTATCATCATAGACCAGCTTTTTGATCACCAGTAAGGAATCGGTTACATCGGCCAGGCCAATGAGCGCTGCCCCGGAACTGTTGTATTTCGCGCCGCCAACGGTCACGTCCTTTCCTTTACTGATGCAGTCGCCGATGACTGAAGACAGTAGCGGGGTGGGGCGGATGACCTGATGGGCTTTGGCCAGCATTTCGTTGTATTCGATGGATTGATCAATAATAAATTTAAACTGGGTGGTAAAGGCATTAAAAAAATCATCAAAGGTTGTAAACGGATCATCTTCTATGCTACCCGTGTCCGGACCTAATTTCCAGTTAAGCAGCGGGTGTGTGCCGTTGTTTAACGCCATTTCAAGGGCAGCCACCATGTTCATCATCTGGAAGTTTGTATGACCGATATGTTTGCCCGACAGAGTGGGCTCCACACATCCGGTGGCGGACCAGTTGCGCAGGTCTTCAATTTCATAGTTGAACTCTTTTAAAGACGCCATGACTTCGTTATCATTGTGCATGGACGGGGTGGCCGACGTGATCAGGTTGACTTCGCACAGCCGCTTTAAATAGGTGTCGCTGTTTTTATCCGGGTTAAACCGGGCGTTGACATTGGGATCACGGATGGAAAGCATTTCCGTGACTTTTAAAAAGATGTAGGTCATATCACAGACCCCGTCATCTCCTTCGGGTGTCACCCCGCCCAGCGTAATGGCCTGATCCGAGGAACTGCCGCCAAATACCCAGTTGGCCATGTCCGGCGTCAGGGGCAGGTGGTCCGTGCATTTCATATAAAAACAGCCGATGAGTTCAACGGCATGTTGGATATACGTCTCTTTTTCTTCTTTGGTGTTCAGTTTTGCCATGTCTGTTTCAAAATAGGGTTGGAGCCATTGATCCAGTCGGCCCAAAGACAGCCCGGCATTGGTGCTTTCCATGTGAAGACCCACCCAGGAGATCCACATGGCATTGACGGCTTCATCCAGGGTGCGTGCCGGACGTTCAACCACCTGCTCACAGATCGCTGCTAAGTGTTCAAGCTCTGTTTTTCGTTTTGGATCTTGCTCGATCTCAGCTTGTTTTACTGCATATCCGGCGAGATTTTTTGAATACGCGGTCAGTCCTTCCAGGCAGAGAATCATGGCCGCCAGAGTGTTTTTTTCATTGGAATTATTTTCAAAGGATTGCATCCGGTCTTTAATTTCTTCTATGATGCCGCTGGTGCCCATGCTTAAAAGTTTTGGAAAATCCGGGATGGTGTGGGAGATGGTGACTTGCTTCCAGATAAAATAGATGGCAAACCGTTCATCGATCTGCTGGCACAGTGGACAGTCATATTTATCTCTGACCCATTCCTTGAAGTTGCGCTCGGCCCAGTAAGGGTAGATTTCATGGTGCAGCATATCAAGGGTATCTTCTGATACATTATAGGGGTTTAATGTCCGGTGGGGAACGGTCAGGAGTTCACCCCATAACATCGTGCCATGACCTTCCGGATAGACCACCACGCCGATGTCTTTTGTGGTGGTTGTCCCGGCGATGAGGTCGTTTTCTCTGATTAATGGTTTCCGGTTTTCCATTAAATATTTATAGGCTTTTGCTTTACGAATAACAGGGTGCCAGGGATTTCCCTTGTTGTCTGTCTCATAGCCGTTGGTCTTGTGCCAGTCCGTCACCAGTTTGGGCAGTTCCGGACAGACTTCCGGTTTGACTTCAAAATGAATGTCTAAGAATTTTTTTACACGGGGGAAATCATCAATGCTGAATTCAGATAAAAATGGATCTTCCAGATATTTTACATTTTTGTCGATGCTGTCTGCTTTCATCCGATAGGCAAACCGGTTTTGCAAATCATCGCTGAGTTCTTTTTTATGGGTCGGTGAATCCTTTAAAAGTTCTTTTTTAGAAATTGTTCGTTCTTTTTCCATCATTTTTTTTTGTTTGCTGTTTAAGAGCAAGGACAGGAAAAAGAAGAACAGGTTCAGGTAGGACTGATTACCGACGGGGCCGACCTGTCCTTTTAAGACCATAAATAACATCTCTGTGGGTGTTGCTCCTAAAAGCTTGATGACCGCACTGTCCGAATGAAATGTCAGCATGGTATCAACAGTGTCTGGAATTTTTTTCAAAACTTTCACCTTGCCATCATTAAACAGCACAGCAGACTCAATTGAACCGGAATTAGATTTAAAGCCGATTGAGAAGTTGATCCAACCCAGGTCACTCTTTAAGTATTTTTTTAGCCTTGGCCGGTAATTGAAATTGGCTGCAAAAACTTTTAGCAGGGTGTTTAATAGAATATTGGTCGGGGAAAATTTTATCCCGGTAGATCCTGGCTGGAAGAAGAACATTTTATGCCTCCTGTCTATTCAGTGTGAATGCCTTTTTTAGCATATATGGATCGATATATTTCGAGTTTTTCATTTGGGATCCATGAAGTCATTGCTTGATCATTTTTAAAGGAATTATGGGTCCCGATTTTATCATTTTTTTCATGCCAAAAGGGGTTGTAGGCCAGCAGGCGGGTCTGGCCGACGCCCTGGGTATTTAAAAAATCTGCAATTTCAGTCAGGTTTTTTTCAGTCGCGGTAATATTCGGTATGAGGGGAGTGCGCGGGAGCAGTTCAAAGCTGTTTTCAGCAGAAAGGGTATTCAGTTTTGAAAAGTTTTTCAGGATCCGGTCGTTTTTAACGCCGCAGAACTGTTGGTGGATGTCCGGATCAAATATTTTAATATCATAATAGATCGTATCAATATATGGTAAAACTTTTTTTTCAAACGATTCAAAGTCAAACATGCCGCAGGTCTCCACCAGAGTGTGAATGCCTTCATCTTTCAATGCCTGGAGCAGTTCGGATAAAAAATCCATGTACAGGGTGGGTTCTCCGCCGGACAAGGTCACGCCGCCGTTGGAATTTTTATAAAACGGTTTGTCCTTTAAGATTGTTGCGACAATATCTTCCATGGGGATTTTTTTGCCGACCATAGACAAAGCGCCGGAAGGACACGTTTCTGCACATGCATTGCAAAGGGTGCAACGTGTCCGGTCAATAAAAAATGGATTTTTACGGTCCAGGGCATTTTCAGGGCATACCTCAATGCAGGTGTCGCACCCCACGCATTCGTTTTTATCAAAAGATATTTCAGCACCGGCTTTTTTGCTTTCCGGGTTGTGGCACCACACA
>JAGGYV010000179.1 GCA_021162325.1 Desulfobacteraceae bacterium
ATCAGAAATAAACCGAATAGTGAGTACAGGACATAAGGGTATTACAAATTCAAAGAAACTATATAATAAAACTCAGAAAATTCTCCTCTCCGAACTTGGCTTAACCAACTGGCAACCAAAGCACCAGCTTACCTTTGTTAAGAACTATTCCGACACACAGCAAGCTGAACGCATCGACGCGGAATACTACCAGCCAAAATATGATGAGATTATAAAAGCAATTAAAAACTATTCTGGTGGTTGGGATACGCTGGGGAATTTAGTGACAGTCAAAAAATGCGTAGAAGTGGGAAGCGGTGAATATCGTAATGAAGGTATCCCTTTTGTTCGTGTCAGCAATATAAGCCCATTTGAAATTACCGAAGAAAAATACATTTCCGAAAAGTTGTATCAAGAAATTAAACAGCATCAGCCCAAGAAAGGAGAAATCCTTTTCAGCAAGGATGCATCCCCCGGTATTGCTTATTATCTAAACGAATCGCCACAAAAGATGATTCTCTCAGGTGGGATTCTCCGCTTGAAGAACAAATCAGACAAAATCAATAATGAGTATCTAACAATGGTGCTAAACTCCATGCTGACAAAAGAACAAGTCAACCGTGATGTAGGCGGTTCTGTCATACTGCATTGGCGACCAAACCAAATAAAGGAAACAGTCATTCCGCTACTGCCAAAAGAAAAACAAACCATGATCCAGCAAAAAGTAACTGAATCTTTTAACTTACGCAAGCAATCAAAGCATCTCTTGGAATGCGCTAAAAAAGCAGTAGAAATAGCTATTGAGCAAGATGAGCAAGCGGCAATGAAATGGCTGAAACAGGAAACTAGTGGAAAGTTGTAAGGCTGTACCACTCGGTTAGCGCATTTTAAATTTCCCCCTCTTACCAGGAAAATAGGAAATTCTGCGGTAAGAAACAACAGGTTAGAATAAAATCTTTAAGGAGGAAGTGAAGAATATTTATATGAATGAGTTGTGAGTTGCCTTCCCTCCCCCTCCAGGAACACGAAAACCTAAACATTGCAAAGCCGGAAAACCTAGAAATAGCTCATCTTCAATGCCTTCCTTATAATCCCATTCATAGAATATAAAAATATACTTTTATATTTTTATATTCTATGACATACCTATGTCATACCTATGTCATACAAAAAGGAATATATCATGAAAATCATTGTAATTGGTGGCACTAAAGGGGGTACCGGAAAAACTACAATAGCTACCAATTTGGCTGTGGGACTAGAACGGCAGGGAAAAAAAATCCTATTGGTAGATGCAGATCCACAGGCTAGTGCAATGGCCTGGCGGGCGTTGCGAAAGGAAGATAGTATTGCTGCTGTCGCCATCACAACTGCTACCTTGGCGAAGGATATTCCGGTAATTGGCAAGCCCTTTGATTTTGTTGTTATTGATGTTGGTGGTAGGGACAGCGCCATATTGCGATCTGCTTTTTTAACCGCCGATCTGGTTTTAATTCCAGTTTTGCCTAGTCCATATGATGTATGGGCGGCCGGAGATACAATTAACATTATTCGGCAAGCGGAAACGGCAATGGAAAAAGTTATTCACGCAAGAATCATTTTTAATCGATTAATGACCGGACACAATATTTCAGGTGATGTAATGGCGGCTTTAGGGGACAACCCGGAAACGCCGCCATATCTCTCCGCACATATCGGACAAAGGGTAGCTTACCCAGTAGCGGTAGCAGAAGGATTGAGTGTGCTAGAACTAAGCAAGCGGACGGGCAAAAAAGCAGCGGAGGAAATGTCCAAAGTGGTAAGTGCTGTGGCCTTATTAATCGATCAGCTTGCAGATCAATAAATTAATATTTCAAAATTTAAAAAAATATTAATTTATTAAATTCTATAAATATATATAATATGGGTGAAAAATGATCCCCAAAAAACCGAAAATAAAAAATTATATGCCTTCATTGTCGCATGAGGACAGAGAAGATAAACTACAAAAGTTCATCACTGCAGGTACAGGTAATGGAGTAAAGAAAAAATATGACGGCAAGAAAACCTCCCTCCTTGTCCAGTTGCAGCCAGAAGTACACACGGCTGTTAAAATGGCTGCCGCTGCAGAAGGACGATCTGTTCGTAAACTAGTTACAGATGCTTTGTTAAATTATTTAATAGAAAACCATGATATCCATTTTCAATTCTGATCCTCTATCCACATATCTGCCGCAATTTGTTTAATTACAGTAAATATATTTATTTCCGGGTTTTCGGTAGTAGCTGCTTCAATATATTCATGTTGATCCTCGGGAGATAATGCAAAAAACCTTTTTTTCATCCTAGCCTGTTTTTCCATTTTTGTGTTTTCTAATTTTCTTTTTTGTTCTTCTGCCACCACCTTTAATTTGCTTTTTTGCGTTTTTTGTTGTTCCCGCCACCAATCGTATCCCAAGTCATCTGCCAATACTTTTACTAGGTACCCGATATAATTAGTCTTGGCATTTTTGTTTGTATATTTAACACTGCGCTTTATGTATTCATCGCCTTTTTCCTTATATTTTTGTATAAGTTTTACTGCTTTGATGCGATATTGTTCTGGCACTAAGGCAATCAAGTAAGCCTGATTGTCTATAGGAGCAGATTTCAATTTTTCTGCGGGTGTGTCCGTTGGCTGACCGAGTTCTAATGCTTGTTGGTGCGTGTCGTGGATCTTAAATTGTACTGCAACAACGCGGCGGCCGCGCTTTATCGGCTCAAATTCAAATTGTATATCTGTTGCTTTGAGCGATTTTTTCGCTACCTGCAGAATTTGCCGCCTAATATCCTTCCAGGTATAACTTTTTGGTATTGCTATCATCACTCTCAATTCATTAAGCTCAACTTCCCACATTCTTTTCCGGAGCTTTGTTCTTGACTTTAGAGCCTCGTATAATCGGACAGCATATTTACTCTTTAACCGTAGCACATTTTCTAACTGATACGACGTGTAACATTCGTTAAGTTTAAGTAAATACGGTTTCAAATCTGGAGAAAATTTACATCGTAACACACCATTTCCTGGTATATATCTCAGTGACGAAAACCAGTTCAGACCAGTCCAACCGCCGTCATCGTTTTTGATAAATAGCGGCTTTTTTAAAAGCTTTTCAGCCAATTCTTTCATTCGTTGGTATTCGTTTTTTGCCGTTGAATCGACTAAATTAACATAGTCTCGCACCGACACATCATAGCCTTTGAAATCCTCGTCTTTCTTCGGGTGGACCATGCTTGCAACTTCAATAATCAGCCGTTGCTCGGCTAACGATAAATCATATTTTGCCATAATCAAGTCATTTGCTTTTGTAACGATATACCTAGAATGTGGTTTATCCATCACTTGTTTCCCCTTTATTTTTTCCCGCATTATATTAACTAACAGGATAAAAGTCAAGAAGTATCCCCCTTTTCACCCTAAATTTATCCCTTTTCACCCTAAATTTATCCCTTTTCACCCTAAATTTATCCCTTTTCACCCTAAATTTATCCCTTTTCGTTTTGGAAACTATTGATATTATTAATGATTTTACCCCCGAAAACAAGGAAAACAAGGAAAACAAGGAAAACAACAACACGCGCGCACGTATATGATGTGTTGTTAGTTGTTGTTATTGTTGTTAGTTGTTTTATATAATGCGGGGGGCGTTGCCCCCCTGCACCCCCTATTAAGGTGTTCGACCTTTGGGCCGGACAATTAATCATCAACCCGGCTTTTAGCCGGGTACCTGAACAGGAAAAAGATACTGAGTTTCTGGTAAAAATGATGAGATTACGGTTGTCATGGCAAATGGGAAGAAAAAGCCTCAAAATCACCCCTTTTCTTTGAAATGTGTTACACATTTTTCAAACAGGTCAATAAATAAGCCATTCCGGGGATAAAATCAGTCACATTTTTTCCTGTTCCGGACGCAAAAAAAACTCAAAATTCAGAAAATCACCTCGAAAAACCCCGCAAATCGCCTCAAAAACACAGTCATCCCCTTCTCAAATATGTTAAATAATAGTCATTGTTCTTTGTTATTTTAATATTTTGAGTACCTGTGTGCCGCCCTCTGACTCTTGGGGCATTCCGTATTTTGCGGATTGTGGACAGCAGGGCATTATTGTCGTGTACAACCATGACAACGACCGACTTAAAAAATTATCTGCGACAGCAGACATCTTATCTAATTATTTGCCACCGGACGGCGGCCACCTAATCACCGCCGACCGGCGGAAAGAATCCTCAAAAAATTATACAGTCGAATCATGTCCGTCTGTATTTTGATGTGCGTTTTTTCGAGGCGCCCTACAGCCGCCGAAAAAAATAAGCACCGAAAAAAAATACAGACGGACGAGCGGATATAAGCAAACATGCGGGTTATCCCGCCAAAAAAAATACAGACGACGCAGGATGCGGAGTCTGCAACCTCTTTTCCGGTCAGGAAACTGACCGATTACATATAGACGTCGTACATCCCCCATTACCTGGTAAAAGCCGGGAGGCCGCCAAACCCAAAGACGGTCGGGGGCGCTACGTTGACCAACTTTTTCCGTCCGGCGGGGCCGGGCGGCGACGCCAAGGAGGTAACATGGATAGATTGTTACATGAGGGACTAGATGCAATAAAAGCCCACGGCGGCAGTTATCGCACCCAGGAGGCCCACAGAGACGAGATACGCACGTTTGTGAGTGATCTCCGGGCCGCTGGGTTTGGGGTACAAAAGTGGGGGAACATCAAAATGAGCCACGTTGCCGAGGTCGTTGATGCATGGAAGAATCGCAATTTATCGCCAGCCACCATGAAGGAGTATATGTCGGCGGTGCGGATCGCGGCCCGCGAAAACGGTAATGACCGGATAGCCGACAGCAATAACAATGATTTCGGTCTGCCGGCCCGCACCTACATAGACAATATAGACAAATCGTTGCCGCAGGAGGTGTACCATCAAGCTGTGGACACCCTCAAAGCGTCGTCTGACATCCGAGACAACGCTGTGGCTGCACAGATACAGCTACAAAGGGAGTTAGGGTTGCGCCGGGAAGAATCAGCCAAATTTTCGGCTGATCGGGACGTTCTGGCCGATGGCCGTGCCTACATCTCAGCAGGCACTAAGGGCGGCCGGGAGCGGATGCTACCGGCGGAGGTGGTGCAACGGCCGGAGGCCCGCGCCGCCATCGACTACGCTAGGCAGGTGAGCAAGGAATTAGGATCAAAAAACCTGCTCCCAAAAAATACAACCGAGCGGCAGGCGACCGGGTATTATTACCGGGCAGCCAGAGCCGTAGGAATAAACAAGGCGATTGCCGGGGCTGCATCGCACGGCAACCGCCACGCATGGGCGCAAACCAGGTACGAGCAATTAACCGGGTTTGTGCCAAGGTGTAAGTTTGCAAAAAAAGAAAGCTATCAAGCTGCCGCACAAGCAGCAGCAGGTGACAAATGGTCTCAGCTGGACCGAGACGCCCGCCTACAGATCAAGTCCGAGCTGGGCCACGGTCCGGATCGGGATGATGTCGTATCTCAGTATTTGGGGTCGGGATCATCGTAGTCGGACAAAAATTAACAAAAGAAGGCCGGGGGCACTCTCCCGGCCTTTTTTTGTCTCCTTAACTTTTGGGTAAAAGTTAAGGAGAAGGAATACAGCTAAAAGCTAACAATAACAAAGTGATAAGTGCTTCTTTCGTGGTTTTGACCAAAACCTGAAATTTTACCTTGTTAAGATATATATTATATTGTTACAAAACTTAACGTGATGAAGAAATTAATTGCGGAGGTATTTGCCTAGTTCTCTGTAGAAATTCTGGTGAGATCCGAAGGAATACAGATACAGGGTTGATTCAACAATTTCATAGGC
>JAGGYV010000001.1 GCA_021162325.1 Desulfobacteraceae bacterium
GAATTTAGTTCCGCACTTGTCCCAACCTTGAGTGAGTGGGAATCACAAAATGACGAAGCAGCGTATGATGACTTATGAACCATTTGAAGTAATAGTTATACTATTTCCGTTTACTGATTCGTCCATGACCAAACGAAGACCTGCTCTTGTTCTGTCGCAAAAATCTAATTTCGGCGTTAAAATCGAACACTCCGTCCTGGCGATGATAACGAGTCAAAAAAATGACCCATGGCCCCTGGACGTAGAAATTAAAAACAAAAAACAATCCGGATTAACCGCTCCCTCCGTTGTGAGAATGAAATTATTCACACTCGACAATAGATTCATCCTCAAAAAAATTGGCCATTTATCAAAGACTGATCAAAACCACGTAAAGCAAAGCCTCTCAAAGATATTTGACTACTTATAATTTAGCATATTTGTTTTAATAAAGACGGTTAGACATAAACCTGATACGCTATTGCCGGATTTTGCGCAGTTACCGGCCGACATTTTTTCCTGAACACGGATACTTTCCACTTAAAAAAAAAGCGGCCCGGAAACGCTTCGTCTCCGGGCCGCTTTTTTATTTTTTTTCGTTTGTTTTTATGGACTGACTAATAACTACCAGCCCAAAGTCAGGTAGTCATGAATCGAATTTGCAGCAATCCGACCGGCGCCCATGGCCAGGATAACGGTGGCTGAACCGGTGACAATGTCTCCCCCGGCCCAGACCCCTTTTTTGGTGGTCTTGCCGGTTTCCGGATCTGCCTCAATATATCCCCATTTATTGAGCGTGATTTCCTGGTCTGACTGGGTCAGCAGCGGGTTGGCATTGGCACCAATGGCCACTACCGCAAGATCGCAGTCCAACATGAATTCAGAGCCTTCAATGGGCACCGGTCGGCGGCGACCCGAGTCATCCGGCTCTCCCAGTTCCATCTTCAGCCCTTCCATCTGAGCCAGTCGACCATTCTCATTTCCGAGAAACCGAACCGGCGCGGTCAACAAGTGAAATTCAATGCCCTCTTCTTCCGCATGATGGATTTCAGCCGCTCTTGCCGGCATTTCCTCTCTGGACCGGCGATAAACAACCCGGACCCTGTCCGCTCCCAGCCGCATGGCGGTACGGGCGGAATCCATGGTCACATTACCGGCACCAAAAACAATGACGTTCTTCCCCCTGATGATCGGTGTGTCATATTTCGGGAAAAGATATCCTTTCATCAGGTTGGCACGGGTCAGATATTCATTGGCGGAGTAAATCCCGACCAAATCTTCGCCCGGGATATTCAAAAAACGCGGAAGCCCGGCGCCCACACCAATAAAAACAGCATCATAGCCTTCTTCAAACAGCTCTTCAACACTGACGATACTGCCGACCACCATATTGCACTCGATGTTGAGTCCAATTTTTTCAAGCGTTTCAACTTCAGATGCCACAATGTCTTTGGGCAGTCTAAACTCTGGAATCCCATAGACCAGAACACCGCCGGTTTTATGGAACGCTTCAAATAAAGTGACACTATGCCCTTTAAGCAGAAGATCGCCGGCAACCGTTAAACCGGAGGGACCGGAACCCACCACCGCCACCTTTTTGCCGGTGGCCGCAGCCTTTGACGGAAGTTCGCCTTCGCCGGAATTACGCGCCATGTCGGCAACAAACCGTTCCAGATTACCAATGGCAACCGGCTCACCTTTTTTACCCACAATACACAGGCCTTCACACTGGACTTCCTGGGGGCACACACGACCACAAACCGCCGGCAGGCTGTTCTTTTCCCATATTTTCTGAATCGCACCCTTAAAATCTTCTTCCGCAATACACTTGATAAATCCCGGAATATCCACTCCAACCGGACATCCGGTCATACATGCCGGTTTTTTGCACTGTAGACATCGCCGGGCTTCTAAAACTGCTGTTTCTTTGCTATATCCAGTCGGAACTTCTTCAAAATTCCGTCGTCTGACATCCGCTGCCTGTTCCGGCATGGGCTGTCTTGCTATTTTTTCTTTTGTTGCGCTCTTTTCAGCCATTTTTTCCTCCGTCAACTAAATCCCTCAACATTTATTTGGTTCCAACCATTTGACAATGCGCTTCATACGCTTTTTTCTCATCTTCCTGATAAGCGCGCAAACGATTCATCAATCCGTCATAATCAACCTGATGACCGTCAAAATCCGGTCCATCCACGCAGGCAAATTTTGTTTTTCCGCCCACACTCACCCGGCAACAACCGCACATGCCTGTGCCATCAATCATAATCGGATTTAAGCTGACAAGGGTCTTGACATTGTATGTTTCTGTAATTTTCGAAACAAACTTCATCATGGGAACCGGGCCGATGGCAATCACCAGATCAATTTTATTGTTATCCAGCACATCTTTTAGCACTTCCGTGACAAACCCTTTATGACCGTAAGAGCCATCATCTGTGCAGACATGAAATTCACTGGATGCGGCCTTCATTTTATCTTCCAGTATCAGCAGCTCTTTATTTCGGGAACCGATAATACTGGTGACGTTGTTTCCCGCATCTTTAAATCCCCGGGTAATGGGATACAAAACCGCTACGCCGGTACCGCCGCCGACACATACCACGTTGCCGAGTTTTTCGATATGTGTGGGTTTGCCCAATGGGCCGATGACATCCTGAAACGCATCTCCGACCAGCAACGTTTTAAATAATGCGGTGGATTTGCCCACCACCATATAAATAATGGTAATGGTTCCCTTTTCCGCGTCACTATCGGAAATGGTCAGGGGAATGCGTTCCCCGGTTTCGTTGGCCTTTATAATAACGAACTGTCCAGGCCGGGCCTTTGCCGCAATCCGGGGTGCCTCAATCTCATTCATGATGACCGTTGCTTGCGCCATCTCTTCCCGTTTAACAATTTTAAACATTTTATACCTCCACAATATTTTTATGATGCAATAACTCTCCGCATTTTTTGAGCAAATACTTAAAAAAAAATTTTATACACCCTTTTGGCAAAAAAAATCAACCATAAATCCTTTAAAATCAGAGTAAATTTTTTCTATTACTGTTTTTTGTGTAAAATTATATTCTCTTTATGCTTTTGCGCAGTTAATCAAAGGTGTCCGAAGTATGTTATTTCGGCTTTAGTCATCGTTTCGGCCAGCACAATGTCATTCCGGCATGCGTCCCCGATAAAAACATTCGAGGACAAGCTTAGCCGGAATCTATGTTCGGAATAGCACATAACTGGATTCCCGATAGAAACATTCGGGAATGACAAATCTGCTTTGGCCGAAACGATGATCA
>JAGGYV010000096.1 GCA_021162325.1 Desulfobacteraceae bacterium
AAAAGGGGAGATCCTCGTCCCTGAACTGATTGCCAAAGGCATGAAAGTGAAAGTGGGAGACAGTGTCGTGCTGGTAGCCAATAATAAAGACGGGTCGGTCAATGGAAAAACATTCACGGTCAGTGGTATTCTTGAAGGCATTTCCGGCCCCGGCGGCCGGGACGGGGTCATTCATTTAGATGATGCCAAAGAGTTGCTGCGCATCAACGCCGTTGAAATCAGTGAAATCGCCATTCGTCTGAAAAACATCGACCATCTACCCAAAGTTTTTTCCAGGCTCAAGGCCGGACTTGAACCCTTGCGGGACAAAAAAGACAAGCCAATATTTGAAGTGCATACATGGGAAAAGCTGACGCCGTTTTACAACATCGCTAAAATGATTGATCTGATGACCTTTTTTATTAAAATCATGCTGGTGGCGATTGTTCTGGTGAGCATCATGAATGTTATGATCATGGCCGTTTACGAACGAATCAATGAAATCGGTACCATTGCCGCTATCGGCACATTACCGGGAAAAATTATGGCCCTGTTTATCACCGAAGGATTTCTGCTGGGGGTGCTTGGCACAACTGTCGGAACGATACTCAGCCTGATCAGCATTGCCCTGATCAATGCCGCTGAAATCACCTTTAACTTCGGCCGGCAAACCGACCTCTTATTATCCCCGACTATCGGTGCCGGAGATGTCATCACCATTGTTGTGATCGTCATCGCTATATCCGTTTTAGCCAGCCTGCAACCGGCCTTTAAGGCGGCGAGGATGGACCCGATAGCGGCGTTGCGGCATGTATAAAAAGGTAACCATTCACAGGGCACCGCATCTGCTTTGTTGCCGAGCACTTGAAGTACGAAAAGTACGTCTGCGCACTCGGCGCCTTGCATCTACGGCACCCTGTGAAGGCTTAAAAAAAAGTTTAAGGCTCAGGGTTCAAATAGTTTAAGATACAAAAAGATATGATATCTGAAATTTGACACACTTTACCGTTAATGAATAAGTAGCTTCTTAATAAACCCGGGCCGCTGCTCCTGGATTCCCGCCTTCGCGGGAATGACGATTCACGAGACATGGCTTTCGCCGTCATTCCCGCGAAGGCGGGAATCCAGTGTTAGTATCACAATACATGGATTTCCCGAACTTTTTGAGAACATGCATGAATAACTGATAATTATTTATAAATATAGACAATGCTGAAGGCATTAACCATAACTTTAGCTCACTTGGAACTTTTCGGTTCAAACAGTTTAATATAATAAGGAGGCATCTATATAATGATCCAGCGAATAATCTCATCAAGTCCCCGAAAACTTTTTCTGAACCTATTCGTTTATGGATTTTTGATCCTGTTTCTAACGATCCCGGCAGCCGCCCTTGACGGGAATGAAATCCTGCTGCAGGCGGACCGCAACCTCCAGCCCGAATCCTATGAAATGTACCGCAAGCTTATCAATATCGAACCGGACGGGAACAAAAAAGAATATGTCCTTTTCACGGTTAAAAAAGGACAGGACAAAATGGTGGCCCTGTTTCTTTCCCCGGCCAGCGAAAAAGGCAGAGCCACCCTGCGGCTGGGTGACAATATGTGGCTTTATATTCCCAGCGTGGGAAAACCAATCCGAATCACAAGCCTGCAGTCGGTTGTTGGTGGTGTTTTTAATAATTCCGATATTTTACGCTTAGATTACAGCTCGGAATATGATGCCGCCATCTTAGAAGAAACCGAAGCATCCTATGTCCTTGACTGCAAGGCCAAAACATCATCCGTGGCCTACGACCGGTTAAAAATGAATGTGGATAAAACAACCATGGTGCCTGTGACCATTGAATGTTATGCTGCCAGCGGCATGTTGATTAAAACCCTCTATTACAAGGACATCAAAGAATTTGGTGATGGTCTGGTCCGGCCATCCGTGCTTGAGACGGACAGTCCCTTATATAAAGGGTATAAATCCGTTATGATTTATGCGAAAATTACTAAAAAAGAATTTGCCGATGAGATATTTACCTTAAATTATCTGCCCAGAGTTGATGAATTGCGATGAGAAAAGGTGGTGGTCGAATATTTTGCAGTCTTTTCTTTTTTGCATTCTGCCTGTTCCTGTTATCTTCGAACGCCAATGCAGAGCCTGGAGATGATTACAGTTTTGACTTAGAAGAATTTGAGTCCAAACCATTTGAATTCGGAGGATATGCGGAAATCAAGTGGGAACATATGAATCTGGATAATGAAAGCGCATTTTATTACTTCAATTTTTATGACGATCATCGCTGCACGATCGACCGTTTTACCGGCACGATACAGCTTAACGGCCGCTACAAAAAAGGGATCTGGTCATTTAACGGGCTGCTGAATGCTGACAGCCGCCATGATAATAACGGGTGGTCGGATTCTGTGGATATTTTTGAAGCCAGCCTCAGCCTTAAGCCGACGCCGTTTGCCACTATTGATCTTGGGAAAAAAATGTTCAAATGGGGCAAGGGGTATGCCTGGAACCCGGTGGGGTTTATTGATCGGACGAAAGATCCCAATGATCCCGAAGAAGCAATGGAAGGGTATATCGGCGCCGGACTTGACCTGATAAAAAGTTTTGACGGATCTTTACAGACAGTCGCCCTGACAACGGTTGTCCTGCCGGTTTGGGAGGATGTGAATGACGATTTTGGAGAGAGGAATCACGTCAACCTGGCGGGCAAGCTTTATATGCTCTATCTGGACACGGATATTGATTTTATAATATATACCGGAAACAGCCGTTCGACCCGTTATGGGGTTGATTTTTCAAGAAACCTGACGACAAATTTTGAAATTCATGGGGAATATGCTTATATTACGGATTTTAAGCAAAATTATCTTTCAGAAACCGGTGAATTAACTCTTCGCGAGGGGTCGGTCAAAAAATACCTGGCGGGACTGAGATACCTTACTGAAAGCGATATCACCACTATTATTGAATTTTATCACAATGGCGCCGGATTCTCGGAATCGGAACTGGGACGCTTTTATCAACTGATTGATGATGCTTACACAGATTTTCAAAACACCGGATCAGACGATCTTTTACAAGCTGTAAAAAACATTTCCGGCATGGGATATGCCGCCCCCCAGGCAGGCCGCAATTATCTATATTTTAAAATCAATCAAAAAGACCCGTTTGATATCCTTTACTTTACCCCGGGACTGATCACCATTTTAAATCTTAATGACCAGAGTTATTCCATCAGCCCTGAAATACTGTATACCGGTTTTACCAATTGGGAACTCCGGATGCGGTTGACGGTTTTAAACGGCGGGAATCACACCGGGTTTGAAGAAAAACAAAATGAAAACAAACTTGAGTGCCGTATCCGGTATCATTTTTGACGGCTTCGTAAAAAGCGTTTCATGGTGATTCATTACCACTGTATCAACCAATAACTTCGGCCGGAAGGCCGGGTTTCTTACCCGGCAAGTGATGTATTTCGTTACACTTTCCAGTAGGGTGGATTAGCGCGTAATCCACAAAAAAAATTCTGTCAAACCGGTCCATAAAATTTACCGGATTATGCGCTAATC
>JAGGYV010000212.1 GCA_021162325.1 Desulfobacteraceae bacterium
CTGGTGCCGGTATTACCGTCAGGTACAATTATATCATAAAAACAATTCAGAATGATAGCAGACTGAGAGGGCAGATTAACAGAATACGAAAGAAAATAATTAATAATTAAGATGCGACCCTGTTACTTCTGTTACTTTTGATCTTGGAATACAATCACGGGCACGCCCTTTATCACTGACAAGCAAGTGAATATGATTGGAAGTGATGATGTAATTCAGAATACATAACCCATATCTTTTTTTTGCCTCAAACAGCCAATGTAATAACCGTTGTCGATCTTTTACCAGTTTCAGTAAAAATTCTTTTTTATGGCAGCGATGCGTTATATGCCACACATACCCTGAAAGAAAATGCCGGTTTGCACGAGCCATTTAGCTGTAAATACCTTTTTTAACGGAAGTTATAAAATATGCCTAATATTCTTAAAAAGGTCATTTTGGTGCCAAAAAGAGCCTTCTAAGAGCTGTTTTTCTGCATTGTGGGTTATTATAGTCTATATTACCAAAGGTTTGAAAATGTTAGCTTGGTCCGACCCTATTTGTCGTATCCATCAGCTTCTGCCAAATCCAAATACTTATTTCCTTTCTCGACTTCGTTTCTTTCTTTAATCAGTAACTCCCCGTAGTTATAGGCATGTGGAGCAGGCAGGCAATTATTCTCTTCTGCTTTCTTAAAATATTCCTCAGCTTCATCCACATTAATCTTGTTGAGGTATAAAATCGAAGCGTATTCGGCATACGCAGGGTAAAAATCTTCCTCAGCTGATTGCTTAAAAAACTTTTCACTCTTCTCCCAATCATTTCTTTCAAACATCAAGAGCTGTCCGTAAGAAAATGCAGCTGGTGCGAGAAGGCACTCTTCTTTTTCAGCTTTTTCAAACCATCTTTCAGCCTCATTGATATCAGATTTATAAAGATACAGGATGGTACCTATATCTCCATACGCCAGTTCATATCCTTGCTCAGCCGCCTTGAATAAATAACTAAGACCTGTTTCCCAATCGTCTTTTTCCAGATAATGGAGCATACCATATTCGTAAATGGCTTCTTCCAATAATGCGCCTACTTTTTCAGCCTTCACAAACCATTCTTCTGCTTTTTCGACATCATGTTTCTCCCTGTATATGATAACTCCAATCTCACCGAACGCCTTATTATAACAGGCTTTTGCGAGTTTCAAAAGAATGCGAAGAGCTTCATCTGGTTCATTATCATTTAAATACAGGTCAACAGCCTGTTCGTATAAGGCATTATTTCGGGAAAGTGTTCTTTTATATTTACGATTAAGACTCATTTTAACTTACCCTTTGAATTGGAGTATATTTGTTCAAGGCACCATTTACGTTTCTTCTCGCTATCGGTAAATATAGGTTATCTAATTTCAAGATTGGCTATCTTTTCCTTTAAATGAGATATCCGCCTGTCCAAATCGAAATCTTTCCCATCAATGACGGGATACTTCTTTGCATCTTCCAGTATTTTCAGTCGCTCTTCGTGGGCCGGTGCCTGACCGTTCATTTCTCTGATCGAAAGCGCCATTTCCATTCCTATATAACCAAATACCTTATCGGGATATTGACGGATTAATTCCCTTAACACTTTTTCACCCCCCTCTTGATCTCCAGATCGACAGTAGCATTCTCCAAGCGACGACTTAAATTGATTGACAAACATATCATCTTCATCGGCGAAGTAGGCTATAAACTCATTCAGATAGGCCACGCCGATTTCTGCATATTCTTTTGAGTCAATCGAAACGTTTATCAGTTCCATTTCAAAATCCTGGCACCAGTTGAAAAATGACTGCGATCCATTGAATTGGGCATCAATTTCCGCAATAGACCGGTTGGTCAAATCGTAATCGTTTTTAAACGTCTCCCAAACCCTCATCCATATGCGGCATGCTTTAAAGCGTTCATTATCTAATTGTTTATATCCATTTCCCATCCAGTCATCCAACATTTCAACGGAAACCCTGGTCAATTTTTTTTCATCATATAATTTTTCCCATAGAATACATGCGGCCAGACAGACAACATCGGAAACGTCCTTTGCAAAGGATTTTGCCTGTTTCGGCCACAACATATCAGCGACATCCCAGGCTGAATCCTTTTTTTCACACATGGCAATAAATCGATCCTGATCATAATTGATCCCATGTTCCGACAATTTTTTAATGATCTGCTCTGTAGGCATTGATCGGATTTGTGAAACCGATATTATGGTCTTTCCATCTAAATCAGGACGGCGAGCTAACAAATTTTGTACGTGTTTCTCTGTTGGATCACACATTTTGGCCATCACATACGGTCGAATTCGGATTTCGGAATCTTCCTGGCGTATTTTCCGATTTGACTCCTGGGGAGGTGATTGAATAAAATCGTCTTGATTAGGATGCTTTCGTTCAATCTGTTGATCTTTATCCAAACAGCATTTCTTATATTTTTTGCCACTGCCACACGGGCACGGAGCATTGCGGCCTGTTTTCATCATTTCCTCCTCGCAATTAGCTGATAATATGATTTATAATTGACTTTATTCCGTTAAACTTTGGCATTTCTGCGCTTCTTGCAGTCCCTACATCAGTATTCTATATACATCAACCGCCCCCGTGCACAATATCCGAAGTGCGTCCAACGACATAGCTCACCTGCCCCAAGCAAGTGAGCGCCGACTTTGTAAACGGTACAAAGGCCGGTAAAATTAAAACATTATAAAAACCCCGCTGCTTGGGGTCAGCGTGGAGCGTTTGGTTGAACGAAGCCGCTGACGCGGCGAAAAAACAAAAATAGTGTATACTTCTTTTATGTGTCCAATTCCGGGCACTTATAAAAAAGGAGTATACCATGAAACAAGCAGAAGTAAATCGATTTAACA
>JAGGYV010000150.1 GCA_021162325.1 Desulfobacteraceae bacterium
ATTGTTGAAGCACTTGACAGAAACGGCAAGCCCTTAAAAATTGAAGCTGAGGGCCTTTTATCCGTGATTATGCAGCATGAAATTGATCATTTAAAGGGCGTCTTGTTTATTGACCGGATCAGCGCATTAAAAAGACAATTATATAAGAAAAAACGTAAAAAGGCGTTAAAAAGTGAATAGTCCATTTCATATTGTTTTTATGGGAACACCGGATTTCGCAGTGCCTCCCTTAAACGCATTGATTGAATACGGTTGTAATGTTTCACTGGTTGTAACTCGACCGGACCAGCCCAAGGGGCGCGGACGAAAGCTGACTGCCCCACCAGTTAAAATCGCCGCGGAAACCCTTGGTTGTCCAGTAATTCAACCGGAATCCGTTAAAACGGATGAATTTTATCACCAGATTTCACAAATTGCTCCGGATCTGCTGGTGGTGGTGGCGTTCGGTCATGTGTTGCCCGAAAAAATACTTGAAATTCCAACCTATGGGGCGATTAATATTCATGCCTCCCTGCTTCCAAAATATCGGGGACCTGCCCCGATTCAATGGGCAATCATTAATGGTGAAGCAGAAACCGGCGTTACCACCATGTTGATGGACAAAGGACTAGATACCGGAGAAATCCTGCTGATCCAAAAAAGACCCATTTCCCCGGATGATACCGCTGCTACGCTGCATGACCGATTGGCCCTTGACGGGGCTGAAGCCTTAAAAAACACGTTAAAGGGTCTGGACAATCAATCCATACGGCCGATCTCACAACAACACGCCCTTTCCACATACGCGCCCATGCTGACCAAAAAAAACGGCCGCATTGACTGGTCTCTTTCTGCCAAAAAAATCGAGCCGTTTATTCGCGGCATGACCCCATGGCCGGGGGCTTTTACTTTTTATGGAGATAAACGGATCAAAATTTACAAGGCCGCAATTAAATCTATGAATACCTCTGAGGAACCGGGCACGGTTGTCGAAGGATTTTCCGACCAATTGCGCGTTGCCACAGGAGATGGTGTTTTGTTGATTACTGAAATCCAGGGGTCTTCCGGAAAAAAAATGAATGTCAGTGATTTTTTAAGAGGTCACCCGATGCCGGTGGGTACGGTTTTTACTTAGTGCCCGAACGAAAACCGCCAAGTTTCCCAATTTCTGCGTTGGGCTCAAATTTTAATCCTCAAAATACAAAAGTATTCCGCTGGTTAAACCAGTTTTAAGATTTGGTCGCCCGCCTTGAACTTGAAAAAATTTTCAGATTTTTGCTCAGACACTACTTAATAAAACACCTGCTGAAACCTGATTTTATAAACAAAGACGAATTGACTGAAATGAAAAAGAATCAGGATATGACCGATATCCCCCGAAAAGCAGCCCTCACGGTTTTAAATACGTTATCTCAAAAAAAGCATCATCATTTAGACCGGATCATTACTGACACGATTGATAATTCAGCATTAAATCTCTCAAACCGTGACCGTAAATTTTTAAATGCCCTGATTTTCGGTGTTCTTCGATGGCGCGGGAATATTGACTGGATCATCCGTCACCATTCTAAACCACCTCTTGAGAAAATAAACCCGGAAGTCTTGAATATACTGCGTCTGGGATTGTATCAGATCTTTTTTTTAGACCGTGTTCCTGATTCCGCCGCCGTAAATACGTCGGTTGAAATGGCAAAAAAGGCCGTTCCGCCCTGGGTGGTAAAATATGTCAACGCGGTGCTCAGAAATGCCATCCGGAATCGGGGATCACTCCCCTTCCCTTCTATAAATAAAAACCCGGCACAAGCGCTTTCCATATCAAAGTCATTTCCCCAATGGATGATCAAACGCTGGATTTCAAGATTCGGAATTGAAGAATGCGGAAAACTTTGTGATGCCCTTAATACGATTCCACCGATCACAATCCGGTGCAACACGGTAAAAATACAACGGGATGAATTGCTGGAAATGCTGCTGCCGGATGCTGAAATGATTTCCCGGACACGGCATTCTCCGGATGGTCTTTATTTTGTGCGCCCCCAAAAACCGATCCAGGAATTTACCGTGTTTAAAAAAGGATTTTTTCAGGTGCAGGATGAAGCCGCACAACTGGTTACCTGTCTTCTGGCACCGGGCCCGAATGAAATGGTTCTTGATGCCTGTGCCGGCCTGGGCGGCAAGACAGGGCATATCGCCCAGTTAATGAAAAACACGGGACAACTCATTGCTGTTGACCAGGATCGAAAAAAGCTGACACAATTAAACGATGCCCTAAAAAGGCTTGGGAACAGCAATGTCACGACCTGTGTTCATGACTTCAATGCACCTATGGAAAAATTTCAAGATCAGGGATTTGACCGGATATTACTTGATGCGCCGTGTTCTGGCCTGGGGGTGATCCGAAGAAATCCGGACACCAAATGGGGCGTGTCCGAAAAAAATTTAAATCAGTATGGCAAAACACAATTCATCTTACTGGAAAATGTCAGCGCGCTTCTGAAAATCGACGGCAGGATGGTTTATGTTGTCTGCAGCCTTGAACCGGAGGAAAACGAATCGGTTATCAACAATTTTTTAAACACCCATAAAAACTTTGAAATTCACCGCGAATTTAAGGATCTCCCATTTGATATCCGGCAATTTACAGATTCGGCTGGTTTTTTTCGCACATTCCCCCATCTCCATAACATGGATGGTTTTTTTGCCGTCTGCCTGAAACGCGTCACCTGAAACAAACGCCATGATACGACTTACAGCAAAATTTATCGCCCGAATGATTGCACTGATGGTGGCCTTTTTCGTCATTTCAGGCATCAGCACATATTTTACCGTTAGTTATTTCATTAAAAGCGAAGAGACCGTTGTTGTGCCGGATCTGGTTGGCGAAGACATTATATATGTTCTGGAACTGTTAACCAACCTGGGATTAAATACCAAGGTAAAGGAATCCGAGTACAGTCGTGATTTTGCCAAAAATAATATTATCTTTCAGAACCCGAAACCCGGGGGAGTAATCAAAAAAGGCCGCGATGTCCGCATCATTATTTCAAAAGGGACAAAAACCTTGTCCATGCCAAATTTAAAAGGCTTAAATCTTCAACAGGCACAACTGATTATAGATAAAAACGGACTTTTTGAAGGGAATAGCACAAAAACGTTTCATGACACGGTTAAAAAAAATATGATTATTTCCCAGTACCCGATACCTGGGGAAAAAATCAACCGCGGGGTATCTTCAAATCTGCTGATCAGTTTAGGAAAAAGACCGCTTGAATTGATAATGCCGGACCTGGGCGGTCTTTTTCTGGACGAGGCCGTGCTTGATGCTGAAAAAAATCATCTGGTAATCGATTCAATAAAAACAATATATCAAAAAAATAAAACCGCCAATATTATTTTAAATCAAGATCCACCGCCGGGTTACCATGTTTTGGAAAACCATTTAATCAATCTTGAGGTTAATCGTAAAACCGATCGTGAGCATCAGCATACCCGCCTTGGAGAACAAAAAAATACGTTGTTCAGGTATCAGCTACCGCCGGGATATTTAAAGCAGCATATGCGGCTCGAACTTAGAACCTTTAACACAACGTTTATTCTCTATGATGAATTAATGACGCCTGAGAAAAAAATCTGGGTGATAGTACCAGGATATTCGGTTTCCGTTATTTTTTTATATAAAAATGATGAACTGGTTTTGAGCCGGATCTTTGATTAATTCGGCTTTTATATTGCCTCTTATCAATTATCTGATTATAATAAATAGATTAATTATGATTGATAAACGTGTAAAAAGTCGGATTTCGATGGCAAAGAAAAAAGTTTCACCAAATCTTAAAATTGGCGAGACGCGCAAATCCTGAGTGATGATTCGTACTTAGCGTACTATGAAGAAGCGAAGGATGCAGCGCAACAAAAAATTTGGACTTTTTACGAAGCCATCAGGATTAAGGAGATTTAATAAATGAAATTAATTGCACCATCAATACTGTCTGCAGATTTTACTACATTAGGTGATGAAATCCGCAATGTCGAAGCTGCCGGGGCGGACTGGATACACATAGATGTCATGGACGGTCATTTTGTACCCAATATTACCATGGGGCCGTTTATCGTCGCAGCAGTCAATAAAGTGACGGAACTTCCTCTGGATGTTCACCTGATGATTGAAAATCCAGACCAGTATATTGCAGAGTTTGCCGATGCCGGGGCGGATCTGATCTCCGTGCACGTTGAAACCTGCCCGCATCTGCACCGAACCATTGAGTTGATAAACTGTTCCGAATGCCGGGCCGGTGTGGTCTTAAATCCTGCGACGCCATTAAACTCCATCGAGTGGGTATTGGAATATATTGATTTTGTCCTTTTAATGAGCGTCAATCCCGGATTCGGCGGGCAGTCATTTATTCCAGACACCATTGAGAAGACACAGCAGCTCAAACGGATGATTGATAAAAAGAGCCTTTCCACATTGATCCAAATTGACGGTGGTGTAAATGAAGAAACAATTTACCGTATTTCCGAAGCAGGCGCTGACGTGTTTGTGGCAGGATCCGCAATTTTTGGAACCAAAGACTATAAAAAAACAATAAAAAGTTTAAGGAACAAGCTCAATAAACCGTAACTTCTCAATACACCCGGGCCGCAACTCCTGGATTCCCGCCTTCGCGGGAATGACGATTCACGAAAGGTGGCTATCGCCCGTCATTCCCGCGAAGGCGGGAATCCAGTGTCAGTATCACAAGACATGGGGCGACCGAATTTTTTGAGAACATCCAATAAACCGTCATAATTTTTATAAATAACAATGCGGTAATGGGAATGACGATATGAAACATAAAATTCTTGTGATTCATGGTCCGAATTTGAATATGCTCGGGACGCGGGAACCGGAAAAATACGGTACTTCAACCCTTGATGAAGTTAACGCAAACATGGAAGCACACGGCAACAAAATCGGTTTTGAGGTGCAAACATTTCAGTCAAACCATGAAGGCAATATTGTTGAAAAAATTCAACAGGCCCGGGAGGTTTTTGACGCCCTGATCATCAATCCGGCAGCTTACACCCATACAAGCATTGCCATTCGAGACGCAATTCTGCTCCTGGATATACCGGTTGTCGAAATACATTTATCCAACATTTATAAAAGAGAATCATTCCGGCATAAATCCTTGCTCTGCGATGTCGTGACCGGCCAGATTGCCGGATTCGGCATGTATGGCTATCTAATGGCACTTGATGCCATCGTTAATATTCTTCAGTTATGAAACATCCCTTTTCCCCTGCACTTGTTTTACTTGCCGGTATTTTTTCGGCACAGGTTCTATTCAGCGTTCTTGTCTATTTTTCCAATATTTCTCTGTATCAAAACCTTGCCGCCATCCGGCATTCCGGTTATATGATCGTGCCCAACGAATTGGTGATGCCTTCTCTTCAAAACATTAAACCCGCGATCTGCGGTGGTTTATTTTTCGCGTTAACCACCGGCGCCGGGTTAACCGTTATTACCTTCTTAGTGGTGAGCGTCTGGCGGCGATTTTCAAATCAATACTGGCTGCTGTTGGCTCTGTTTCTGACTGCCACAATTTTTTTCATCATAAAATTTAATTATAATATACCGGTGACGCTGGCTTGCACACTGACCGTTGGTGCAGCCATTTTTGCTTTGCTGAAGTTTCTTCCGGAACCGATTGAACGCGGATATCCCCTTTTGACCCTGTTTGCCGGTCATCTCGGGGTTATTATTTTGATTGGATTAATCTGGATGCCTGTAATAAATAAAAATGTCTTTATTTCCATCCGGGATAACCTGCTTTTATCTAACCCCATGGGGGAACAAATTAATGACTTTTACTATAAGTATACGCTTTATCCGGCAGAGACATTCAAATCCCTGGATCAAAAACTTTTAAAATCCTGTCGCATCAACATTAACGACAAAAATCTATCTGAACAGATCAAACAACAAATGGCTGCGCAGGATTATTTACCGGTGGATGAAAAATTCGCCCAAAATTTAACGATTGATCTAACCATTGATCTTAAAAATAATACGTTGGTTTTTCTTCGTCAGGCAAAAACAATCCATGAATGTTCACCCGATACATTTCTAAAAGAATCCAAAAAAATCCTGGAATCGATTTCAGAAAAAACAGATCACAATAAATTTTTAAGAAAGATTACTTTCCTAAGCCTGATCACGGCATCTCCTTTGATCTGCTATATTTTCCTGCACGCTTTTTTCATGTTGGGATTGTTTTTCATAAGATCAAAAATATCTCGCATGGCAGGAGCCTCAACTCTTTGCCTACTGGTGTTGACACTTCCTTCCATTTCCTTTTACCATCAAACGGTTGATACCATAGAAAATGCAAATCTTAACAAATACCTTACATCTCACATTTTGCAGGATCGTGTGGCGGCTCTAAAAGCGATATCTGATCAAAATCTCATCATTGACCGGTATATCGAGCCTGATCAGCTTGATCGACTTATTCAGTCTCCGATGATTGCAGACCGTTACTGGTTGGCAAAAACCCTGGGGAGCAGCCGAACGGTGGATTCATATCAGCTGATTTTAAGGCTGCTGGATGATCCCCAGCCCAATGTCATGTGCATGGCCATGTACAGCCTGGGAAAACAAAGTCATCGAAAGGCGCCTGTTGCGATTAATGAGATCATCCGTCGAATAAAGACTTCCGGGCACTGGTACGTCCAGTGGTATGGATATAAAGCATTAAAGAGACTGGGATGGACACAGGAAAAATAAATACGGTTTTAATAATAATAATCTTTGGGATTATTTTTTTTGTTGAAGCAGGTGTTCAGCAACTACCATTAGACCCGCTAATGAAAACCGGAACCGCCCGATGTCTGGAAATTGTTTTAATATTAATGGTGTTCAGGTGGCTTGACAATGGATTGGCAGCCATTGGATTATCTTCCGACCGGATCATGCCGGGTTTCAAAAAAGGTCTTATCTGGTCTGCGGGGTTCGGCCTGCTGGCTGCCATGCTCGGTGCATTGTTGTTTTTTTCAGGAATCAATCCGTTCGCACTATTGCATCTCAAATTGCCGGATTCGAAACTGGATATGGTTTTGTTTTATATTATCGGCGGCCTGATTGCGCCGGTGGCTGAAGAAATATTTTTTCGCGGTGTGATATACGGATATGTAAAACGGGTATTAAAAAAGAACATCAATCAGTGGTCGATTCCGGCGGCGTTAATTATCAGTACCTGTCTGTTCGTTTTTGCGCACCAGGGAAGCTCCGGAATCCCATTGCCGCAACTGGTCGGCGGAATTGTTTTTTGCTTATCTTATGAAGTTGAAAAGTCGCTGTTGACCCCGATTATGATCCATTCACTGGGCAATCTGGCCCTGTTTACGGTTTCACAATTTTAATCGACAGTTTTTCTATCCTGACGATCCAGAACATTCCGGACGGTCGTGGCTAACTTCTGAAAAGTCAGGGGCTTAAAAACAAATGCCTTTAGACCGATATTTTTCGCGGATTTCTCATCGATTTGCGGATTATAACCGGTGCAGATAATGACCGGAATATCCGGCCGGATGTCGATCATTTTTTTGGCCAGTTTATCTCCATTCATTTCCGGCATTGTCATGTCCGAGATAATTAAATCATACGTTTCAGGTGATTTCTTGAAATCGTTTAACGCATAGGTACTTTTATTATATGTTTTAACTGTATAACCAAGATATTCCAGCATTTCACGGCCGGTTTCAATAATGGTTTCCTCATCGTCAATCAGCATAATATGCTCATTGCCAGTGGGCAGCAAAGCGTTGATTTTAAGAATGCCATCACTATCTTTTATATTTTTATCATCAATGAGCGGTAAATAAACAAAAAAGTCCGTACCGATGCCGGGTTTGCTTGAAAACAAAATATTACCGCCATGTTTTTTAACAATACTTTGTGCCACCGCAAGCCCAAGCCCCGTCCCCATGCCTTGTGCCTTGGTCGTGTAATACGGATCAAAAATTCTTTTCCGGTCTTCTTTTGAAATACCATATCCTGTATCACTAATCGTCAGCTTTACGTATTTCCCGGATTTTATATCCTGGTCATTTTTTCTGACATTGGACAGGAACTCTTCCTTCTCCAGTGTTACGGCCAATATACCGCCCGTGTCTTTCATCGACTGACCGGCATTGGTCACCAGATTCATAACGACCTGATGAATCTGGACCGGATTCGCCTTGATTAAACGAATCGTTTCACCCAGGGATTCATTTATTTCAATGGAAGGGGGCAACGTCGCCTTTAACATTCGCAATGCTTCCCTGATAATCAGATTAATATTCACCGGTTTGCGTTTTTGCTCTGCCTGGCGGCTGATTGAGAGAATTTGGCGGACGAGTTCTTTTGCCCGATTACCCGCTTTAAAAACTTCTTCAAGATATGGAAAAACCTTGCTGTCAGGGTCAATATAAATTTTTGCCAGTTCAATATAACCGAGAATTGCTGAAAGGATATTATTAAAATCATGGGCAATGCCGCCGGCAAGGGTTCCGATTGCTTCCATTTTCTGAGATTGAACGAGCTGTGCTTCAAGTTTGCGTTGGGCCGTAATGTCATGAAAAACAGTCAGGGTATAAAATTTACCCTTAAGCTGAATGAGTTTGGAATAAAGTTGTACCTGAATCGATTGCTTGTCCTTGATACGATAAGCAATCTCATAACCGGCGACATCACCGCTTTCGATTAACTGGTCAATAAAGGTTTGCCGGTCTTCAGCCGGGAATCCAAGATCCAACGTATTTTTTCCGATAACCTCACTTCTTGAATACTGCATTTTTTCGCAAAATTTTTGATTGACATCCAGCACCTTCCCATTTAAATCCGTCAACGATATCGGTTGGGGAGATAGATTAAACAGGTACCGGAATTTAATTTCATTTTCACGAAGCGCTTCTTCAACTTTTTTCTGTTCGGACAAATCTGATGCAACACTGATAAATCCAATCACTCTTCCGTTATCGTCTTTTTGAAGGGTAGACGTCATATGGGTTATAAATAATGTTCCGTCTGATCGTTTATGCCCGACTTCACCCCTGTTATATCCTCTACGAAGGACTTTTTTGTTGATCGGGATCACGTCGTTGATATTTTGCTCATCACTGTGAAATATGCTCTGATGCTTTCCTATAAGAGTTGAGGGCGAGTAACCGTGAATATCCGCCCAAGCCTGATTGGCATAAGTGATAATACCGTTCAAATCTGCCGTAGCAACACCCTCACCGATTTGATCAACAATATTAATTAAACGATGTAAACGCTCTTCGATTTTTTTTCTTTCAGTAATTTTACGGACAACTATTACTAATCGGGGGTTTGCTGAAATAAAGATTTTTTTGATACTGATTTCAATCCACAGTTTATCTCCTGAATGGTTGGTACTCTGCCATTCAAAGACCTGGGGCGATCCGTCGAGTGCGGCTTTAATTTTAGGTTGGGCGTCATCAAAAGCGTATGGCGGGACATTTGAAAACAATAATTCAATATTTAAATAATAAATTTCTTCGGGTTTATACCCGAAAATGTCACATAGGGCGGGGTTAAAGTCGACAATCTTTTCCGTTTCCGAATCATAAAGCACAATCGCATCGTCGGCAGCTTCATATACTTTTTCAAACCTGTTTTCATGCAATAAATATTTTTTGGAATCCTGGTGTATCCTTCGTCTAAGTTTTAAATTCCAGATAAGCAGAAAAAACAAAAGAAAAATACAGACCAATAAAGGTAATATCAATTGAGGAGTATTCACGACATCATTAATCATTGAGATGTTCAAGGAGTATTTTAAACATTCTCCGAATGGGTTCGGCAGCCCCCCAGAGAAGCTGATCCCCGACGGTAAACAGGGTTACATATTCCGGTCCGATATTCATCTTTCTTATCCGTCCGACGGGAACGTCAAGTTTGCCACTGACAGCTGCCGGGGAAAGATATTTAATCGAATCTTCTTTTGTATTTTTAATCACTTTTACCCAGTCATTGGCATCAGCAATGATTGCTTCAATATCGCTTAACGGCAGATCTTTAGACAACTTGATGGTTAATGCCTGACTGTGACATCTCATGGCACCAATACGGACACATATGCCATCAATGGGAATCGGTGGGTGGGTCTGAAGGATTTTATTTGTTTCAGAAAATCCTTTCCATTCTTCCCGTGTTTGACCCGATTCCAGGGGCGTGTCAATCCAGGGGATGACGCTTCCAGCAAGCGGAACCCCGAAATATTCCACGGGGAATGAACTGCTTCCCATGGTTTCAATGACACGCCGGTCTAGCGCAAGGATAGAAGACGCCGGATCAGAAAGGATCTCTTCACCTGCTTGCCCGATGGCTGACATCTGCCGGACCAGTTCACGCATATTATTGGCACCGGCACCGGACGATGCCTGATAGGTCATCGAAGACACCCATTCGATATACCCCTTTTGGAATAAACCGCCCACTGCCATCAGCATCAAACTGACCGTGCAGTTACCGCCGATATAGTCTTTAATGCCATCTGACAGCGCCTGATCAATCACATCCCGATTCACCGGATCAAGGGAAATAACGCTGTCATTTGTCATTCGAAGGGCTGAGGCGGCATCCAGCCAATATCCATTCCATCCGCTGGCACGAAGTTCCGGATATACTTTTTTCGTATAACTTCCCCCCTGACAGGTGACAATGATATCCATGCCTGAAAGGGTTTTAATATCAAATGCATCTTGAAGGGGTAGCGCTTTCATTCCAACATCCGGCGAGTCTTGACCAGCCTGGGACGTGGACGCAAAAAGGGGTTCAAACCCATTAAAATCATTTTCTTCTCTCATTCTATCCATAAGGACAGAACCAACCATGCCTCGCCAGCCGATAAATCCAACCTTTAACATTAAAAAGCCCTTTCAAATCTCTTGATTTCTTGTTTAAATCAATGCAGAATAGGTAATCATCTCTATTGGAACCTGATGTTTAAGATTCCAGGATTTCTTTGAGATTCCAAAATTTTCTTGAACATGATGGACACTAATACCGAATTGTGCTTAATTTAGTATAATTA
>JAGGYV010000336.1 GCA_021162325.1 Desulfobacteraceae bacterium
CGGATTTGGGATTTGGGGTTGGATTTGGGGTCGGGATTTGGGGTCGGGCCAAGCTAATCTGCTGCATTTTAAAGATTTCAATCCTAAACAGAGGCATTTTCGACCCCTATTTCGCTCTTTTTGCCCCCAAAATGATCGATATAGGGACTTTGCGCTTCTCGAAGCTGAAATGATTCTCCCGCTTCAATTCGCGTTCGCCCCCTGGCCATCACTCCCATCAAAAATTTTACGTTATCAATAAAGTTTTTGCTTCCTACTGCGATGCTTCTGCTCCATTTGTCATCGCGGCTGGGTCTTTATCCGGCCGCGATCAGGCAGTAGCAGTTTGCAAAGGAATAATCTCCTCCTCGATTTTTGCCATATTTTGTCTGGCAATTTTAAGATCATAACTGATTTGCAGGGTCATCCAAAATTGTGCGGTGGTGTTAAAGTATATAGATAGCCTGAGAGCAGTATCAATGCTGACACCCCGCTTTTGTCTTACCACGTCATTGATTCTAGGTGCTGGAATACGCAGAGCAACAGCCAGAGCATTAACACTCATGCTCAATGGTTTAAGGTATTCTTCTTTGATGATTTCTCCGGGGTGGATTGGCCGCATATTATTCATAATCTGTTCCTCCTATTGATAATCGGTTATCTCTACATCGCAAGGCTCGCCAGACCATACAAAGCATACACGCCATTTTTTGTTGATTTTTATACTATACTGCCCCTGTCTGTCTCCCCCTAGTTTTTCAAGTCTGTTACCGGGTAGAGATCGCAAATCAAGCAGTTCGGCCACACTGTCAAGCATTTGGAGTTTACGTTCTGCTTGCTCCTGAAAAACTCTGAATTGCTTGGGGCTTTTTCCTTCGTAAAGGGCTTGCGTGTGCTTGCATTTGAAATTCTTTATCATAATTAAAAGTATAACGGCTCCCGTTAAATGTCAAGCGTTATATCGTCTTATTGGGAAGTGTTCCCCCCGGCCGCCTCCGGGACCGAGGCTATAAGTAACTATTCCCTGAACGAAAACCCCGGTTTTGTAGGCTGGGTAGAGCCCATTTCGAAATGTCGGGTTTCGCTACGCTCAACCCAACCTACGGAAAACAGGCGTTTAGCCGGATTTTGAGTCTAAAGGGCGAAACCCAGCAAATTGTTTCCGGTGGGTTTCCGTTCACACACTAACTATGGAAAGCTAAGTCCATTTCATATATTAGGGGAAAAACAGGGACGTCCTTAAATAACTCAGTAACTCCATAAAATCCTACAATGACAATGATTGGGGGAAATTTATTTTTTTAAAGCGCTGTTCTCTTTTGTGACTGATTATCGAAATGCTCAAACAAGATATGGAGGATAGAAGCGGCATACTTTATATCAATAAAGAGTCGCTGGATTTTGAATTTATTTCCGATTACAAAGATCTTAACCGGTATGTGAACAAATTTTTCAAGGGGATGAAAGGGAAAAAATATCTTTTTGTTGATGAAATACAGGAAATAGATGAGTGGGAGAAGGCCATCACCTCATTGTTTTCAAAGGGTAATATTGATATTTATGTTACCGGTTCAAATGCTCATCTTCTGTCTTCCGAAATCGCGACTCTCATCTCCGGGCGATTTATCGAGTTTCCTGTTTATACGTTGAGCTTTGAAGAATTCCTTTTATTCAGAAATGATAAAAAAGAAGATATTGAAACCGAATTTCTAAATTACATGAAGTTTGGCGGTTTTCCGGCCATCCACCATTTTGACTTTACTGAAGAGGTTATTTATCAATACATTAATTCATTATACAGCACAATCCTTTTGAAAGACGTTATCAAACGAAACAATGTAAGAAACGTGCACCTTCTTGAAAAGATTACCCTGTATATTTTCGACAATGTGGGGAATATTTTTTCAGCAAAAAAAGTATCTGATTTTATCAAATCGCAAAAAATGAAAGTGAGCATAGAAACTGTCCAGAACTATATTTCATATCTTTTATCCACATTTGCGGTTCATAAAACATCCCGTTATGATATAAGGGGAAAGCGTCTGCTGGCACTGCATGAAAAATATTACATAGGGGATTCAAGTTTGAAGTATGCCTTGCTGGGATACAAAGAGACCGCTATTTCGGGAATGCTTGAAAATATAGTGTTCCTCGAGCTTAAAAGAAGAGGATTTAATATTCATGTTGGAAAGTACGACAACAAAGCAATTGATTTTATTGCTGAAAAAGAAAATAAAAAAATATATATTCAAGTCGCCTATCTGCTTGCATCACCAGAAACCATTGAAAGAGAATTTTCACCCCTTGGACGAATTAAGGATAACCATCCCAAGTATGTGGTAAGCATGGATAAAATTGTTGGCTATGATGCCGCTGGGATTCAACAAATAAATTTGATTGATTTCCTTTTGAACAATGAATAAAACGACAAAAATTACTATCATCGCAGACGACCGGGAACGACAAAGCCAGGTGATTGGATTTTTATCGGATATGCCGGATATTTCCGTTCAAATCAGTAGATTGGCAACAGGGGATTATCTGGCAGATAACCGGCTTATTTTTGAAAGAAAAACGCTCAACGATTTTGCCATATCCATCATAGACGGCCGGCTTTTCAAGCAGATTTCAAGACTGGCAAACAGCAGATATAAGCCGGTTTTAATATTAGAGGGCACCGGTCGGGACCTGTCAGAAAATGGTATCCGCCGGGAAGCAATGCAGGGGGCGCTGATTTCCATCAGTTTAATTTACGGGATTCCGGTTCTGCGAGCAATGAATCCGCATGAAAGCGCCCGCCTGATAAATTATGCAACTTTGCAGATTCGCGCCATTGCCGGTGGTGGACTTTCAAATCGTGGCGGGTATCACCCCAAAACAAAATCCAAAAGACAGCTTTTTATTTTACAGGGTCTTCCGGGAATCGGTCCGAAAAAAGCCAAAAACCTGCTGGACAGGTTCGGCAGTGTGGAAAAAATTATTTCCGCAAGCATAGAAGAACTTCAGCTCATTGATGGGATCGGCAAAAATATTGCCGAAAAAATAAAATGGGCGGTACACGAAGAAAAAGCAGCGTATGGGTTTAATGATGATTTTGACATTTGAAAATTTTATATCCGTTATAATTTCTTTTAGAAGGCCGGGTTTCTGACCCGGCGCCTCGGCAATAGACACACACCTCAAAAAAAAGGAAATATCTGCAGAATGGTTATCGGTTCCTTTTACTGGAAGTGTTGTCATTGAAGTAGAAGAAATCCGTTTTACGGAAATTTTCGAAGCAAATGAACTGACGGTTCATATCTCCTATTCTGATATTCTGGAAATCATTACCAGAAAAGACCAGACACGACTGATGATAAAAGGAGGTGCCCCGAATGCTAACACGGATTCTCCCCCGGCTGCTAACACGGATATCCCCGATCTTTTGATGGTAATCCATGCCCCGGGTATTTCGCATATTATCAAAAAACTTGCTGTTCATCATTCGGAAAGCGGCATAGAAAGATTACAATTGATAACATCACGCATGCATTTGGTGACCAGATGACCGCTGCTGAGATTAACCGCATCGCCAGAAAAACTTTTTTCTACGCGACCAATATGATTTTTGAAACTCCCCGGGTGTATGCATTAAAGTCGGGGGATGTTTCAAAGCATTACACTGTTCACGGGCTCCAGCATTTACGGGCGGCACATAATAAGGGGAAAGGGGTTCTGATGTTTTCCGGCCATTTAGGCAATTGGGAGATATCTGTTCAGCTCAACAACATTGCCCGCCTGCAAGTCAGCGGCGTATACAGAAAACTTGATTTTGCGCCGGCGGAAAAATATTTTCATGAAAAAAGGGAGTCAACAGGGAGCCGGCTTTACCCTCTTAAAGGGGCGGTGCATTCGATTTTGCATGAACTTGGCCGGGGGAACTGTATGGCGCTTCTCATAGACCAGAATGCCAAAAGGAACCAGAGTGTTTTTATTAATTTCTTTGGGAGAACGGCATCCGCCAATATGGGACCGGCCTACCTATCCATTTTAACGGGGGTGCCTGTGATTATGTATTTTTTTGTTCGTGAAAACGGCAAATATCGGTGTGAGTTTTTGCCTGAGCTTCCTGTTATTAATACCGGTGATACGGACAAGGATCTTATTGTAAATACCCAGATTTTCAACAATGCCCTGGAAGGTATTATACGGCGTTATCCGGATCAGTGGTTCTGGATTCATAATCGTTGGAAAACCCAGCCCATGGTTGATGAACAATAGTGCTCAAAAAAAGCTGACCAGTCAGTTATTGCAAAGTTAATTAAACGAATGATTGGTGAAATATATTCTGTTGAATAAAAAAGCCCGGGGCCTTTTTATCGATATAAGTTACCGTCTTGACATCTGATCCGATTGGTGTCATAAATAGATTTCAAAAATCGAATCTTTATGAGTCGAAACCATTTATGCATCCTATAAAACTGCATTATCCGGTAAATAATATAGACGGCAAGTTGCTTTTACCCGCTGGAAGCGAGCTGAATGATGATTCTATCAGGGATTTAATGGCGTCACATCCTCCGGCCAGCCTGAAAACGTATCCCCTGATGGATCATGGCTCGATGAAGGATGATCTTCTTGGCATCATGAATAATAAGCCGTATGATATTATTTTTACCGACCCCGATTGCCAGGCGGAAATCACTGATGTAATGAGAAGTATCCAGTTTGTGGCACCGGTTTTGGAGGTGCTGGATTTTTTTAAATATCATGATTTTTCCACCTACCGGCATATGCTCACCATTTTTGCATTAACGATCCTGATTGCCAGGGATCTGGTGCCGAATTATCGAAAACGGGTTTCCGAGATTATACATGGGCCGACCCATGATTTTGGAAAAATATGCGTGCCTCTGAATATTTTAAAAAAAAAGTCCGCCCTGACACGGGAAGAACTCAATCACTTAAAACACCATACAGTCGCCGGATATGTCCTCTTGAGCTATTATTTCAGGAACAATAGCTGTATTGCGGCACAAGTCGCCAGGGATCACCACGAAAGAATGAATGGTCGGGGGTATCCGCAGGGAGTAAACCAGCAGGATTTGGTAGTGGAGATTGTTGCGGTTTGTGATGTATATGATGCGCTGATTTCAGAACGGCCCTATCGGCCGGTTTCCTATAATAACCGAACGGCCCTGGAGGTTTTGACTACGATGGCGGAAAACGGGGATGTTGGATGGCGGGTGGTGAAATCGCTGATTGCCCATAATCGAAACTCAAAGCCGCACCCCGTTGATACAATCGCGTCACGGGAAAAAAGAGGGACACCACCGCCGGATAACTTATACGGAAAATTGTCTGCCCCAGATTAATCAGCTGATCACAACTTTGACGGCTTCGTAAAAAGCTTTTCATGGTGACGCATCACCACTGTATGAAAAAATAACTTGTCAATCATTTCAAAAGATTATGGACGAGTTATTTGGAAGTCCAAATTCTTTGTTGCGCTGCATTCCTCGTTTCTTCAAAGTACGCTAAGTACGAATCATCACTCAGAATTTGCGCGCCTTGCCAATTTTATATGATTGGTGAACTTTTATACGTTGCCGTCGGAATCCGACTTTTTACGAGACTATCAACTTTATTCAACGGAGAAAAGGCCAAAAAAGCTTTTCCCTTGAACCCAAGATGCATTTATTCATGCGCGATTAAAACGCGCTGATTATCGATGTATAGTAATAATTTCCAAGCTATTAGCACTTAACACCCGGGCTGTTTATATGAATTTATCAATGAGTGATTGATAAAAAAAAACGGGAGTGATTGATAAAAAAAAACGGAAAAATAAAATGACTGAATGGGTAAATGAAGATAAATTCCGCATGCTGGCGGAAAATTCAAGGGATTTGATTTACAGGATGTCTTTGCCGGATGGGGAGTTTGAATATATCAGCCCGGCGGCAACTGAAATTTTTGGTTATACGCCCCAGGAGTTTTATCAAAAATCAATACGGATGAAACAGATTATGCATCCCGACTGGAAGGATTATCTTGCGGAAAAATGGACGGAAACACTGAAAGGCAAAGTATCGCCGGTGTATGAATATCAAATTATATGTAAAACCGGTGAGGTGCGGTGGATTTATCAAAAAAATACGCTCATCCGGGATTTGCATGGTAATCTGATGGCTGTGGAGGGAGTTGCCACGGATATCACCAAACTCAAGCAGGCGGAACGGATGCTGACGCAGCAGAATAAACATCTTGATGAGCTGGTGATGGAACGCACTGCCGAACTGCAGAATATCTCGGAAGCCCTTGAAAAAGAAAAAGAAAAATACCGCCTAATTTTTAATAAAGCGCCTGTTGGTATTATTCATTACGATTCCAATGGCATTTTTACAGAGTGCAACCCACAATTTGCGAAAATTATCGGGACACGCCCTGAAAAGCTGATCGGTTTTAATACGCTTAAAGACACAAAAAATGAAAGTGTATTAAACGCAATTAAGATGTCTCTGGCCGGGAAAACAGGTCATTATGAAGGGAAATATACTTCCGTGACGGCAGGTCATACAACGCATGTTCGGGCAGAGTATGTCCCTGTTTTTGGGGACAATCATACAGTGGTCGGCGGCATTTGTGTGGCCATGGATATTTCTAAAAAAATTAAAGCGGAAACAGCGGTCCGGGAAAACGAAAAAAAAGCAAGAGCACTTTTAGATGCCACAAATGATGCCGTGGTATTACTGGACAAAATGGGGACTATCCTGGATGTCAACAAGACCATGGCCGAACGGTTTTATAAACGTATCGATGAAATAATGGGCGCATGTATCTGGGATTTTTTGCCATCTAATGTCGCAGATGAAAGAAAAAAGAATGTCAGCAAAGTATTTGAGACGGGAAAATCGGTGGCAATGATTGATGAACGGCAGGAAATATGGAATTATATTCATTTTTATCCGCTTTTCAACGAAACCGGAGATGTGGTGCGGGTGGCAGTTTTCGCCCAGGATATCACGGACCAAAAAAAGGCGGAAGATGAATTGAAAAACTCACATGAACGATTGCGAAATCTTTCGGCTTACTTGCAGACAGCCATTGAGAATGAGAGAAAAAGCATTGCCCGCGAAATTCATGATGACCTGGGGCAGACATTGACCGCGATCAAGATGGATACAGTCTGGCTGCAAAACAAAATCCCGGCGGATTGGAAAATGATGAATAAAAAATCCAAAGGCACAATATCTCTTGTGGATTCAGCGATTCAGACCGTGAAAAGGATATCCGCGGAACTCCGTCCCGGGTTACTGGAGGATCTTGGTCTTTCGGCAGCCATAGAGTGGCAGGCAAAGGATTACCAGAAACGGAGCGGAATAAACATCCACGTGACCATTGAACCGGAAGAAATTTTTCTGGAAGAAGACCTTTCGATTGTTATTTTCAGGATCTGCCAGGAAACCCTGACCAATATTATCCGGCATTCCGGTGCAACCAATGTCCGGGTACAATTGATAAAAAACAGTGAAACCGTGGTGCTTGTTGTGGAAGATAACGGCGTCGGGATCAGTGAAAAAGAAATTGCCAAAAAGGATTCATTCGGTCTGATCGGAATGCGTGAGCGGGTTCACGCGCTTGGCGGGAGGATCAAAATTTCCCGGCTTCGGGTCGGCGGCACGAAAGTGGCCGTAAAGATTCCGATTAGAACAGATCCGGCTTGAGGAATTATTGCACCAGCATATTTTTAATGGCGTAATGAATGATTTCCGCATTATTCTTCATATTCATTTTCTGCATAATTCTGGACCGGTAGGTGCTGATTGTCTTTTCACTCAAAAACAGATTGTCGGCAATGTGTTTAACCGTTTCCCCGGAAGCAATCATGCATAAAACCTGGTATTCGCGATCAGACAGGGTCGCATGCACCGGTTCAGCACGACCTGATAACAATGTATCGGCCAGGTTTTCTGCAAAAGCGGTGCTGATATATTTTCGCCCTTGGGAAACCTTTCGAATGGCCTTAACCAGTTCCGCCGGTGCACTTTCTTTGGTCAGATAGCCGGAAGCCCCTGCTTTTAAAACACGAACGGCATATTGTTCTTCCGGATGCATGCTCAAAATCAGAATATGAATGGCGGGCCGTTGCCTTTTGACCCGTTTGATGACATCTAAAACATTTGTGCCGGGCATGGTGATGTCCAAAACAACCACATCGTATTTATTCAGCAGTACTTTCTCAATTAACTCACTACCGTCACAGGCCTCATCACAGACCATCATATCCGGTGTGTCAGCGATAATCTGTTTCAGTCCTTCACGAACAATGGAATGGTCATCAGCGATAATTATTTTAACCATGGGATTTGTCTCCCTGTTGTTGAGCGGTTGGTATCTTAAATGAGCCGACCATGAGAAATTCGGGCAACTGTCTTTTTTTAATATCTCATATTTTTGAATATATATCAAAAATGCAATGCATTGTATCCGTCTTTTACTGATTTTTTTGTAGGGTTTTTATTATTTTTATGTAGGGATTGCCCTACATAACAACAGGCTCATTATTTTGTAGGATAGATACTGACACAAAAATCAGCAAAAAGATTATAAAATTATCAGAAATTCCCCGATATTCCGGCGATGATTTCTTTGTTATGTTATTTTATTCTTTTTTTTACGAAGCCATCAAAGTTGATAGTCTCGTAAAAAGTCAGATTCCGACGGCAAAGAATAAAAGTTCAAATTCAAGGCGCGCAAATTCTGAGTGATGATTCGTACTTAGCGTACTTTGAAGAAACGAAGAATGTAGCGCAACACAGAATTTGGACTTTTTACGAAGCCGTCAAAGTTGACTGATAATTATTAATCATAGACGTCAACCATAGACGCCATCGGGGAAAATATATGTCTGTAAAAATAAATAACTCTGCATTATTTTTGGCGATACTGATATCATTGATCTATGCTGTGTGCTGGGTGCCGTTTGCATTTTTTTTTGACAAAATTATTCTGTTTTCAATGAATCATCAGATTCAGCCCGTAAAATTACAGTTTTTAATCGGTTTTCTGTATTTTTCCGCCCCCACGTTTCTGGTTTTTATTTTAATGAAGAATCAAAACCGCCAAACAGCCCTTCTTCGATCTAAATTAGAAATCACGGATGAAACTTTAGACAGCCGGGTAAAGCTACGCATCGCTGAACTTGAAAAATCATTTGGCGACGTCAAAAAGTTAATAGGAATTATTCCTATTTGTGCCCATTGTAAAAACATCAGGAACAGCTCGGGACAATGGGAAAGAATTGAGAGTTACATTCAAAATCGCTCTGAAGCTCAGTTTTCCCATAGCTTGTGTCCGGTTTGTGACAAAGAACTGTATGGAGATAAACGCCTGCATTTTCAAACGATCGCCGAAAAACACGCCATATACTCATAAACTGTTGGGATTTTCCCCATAACCGCACAAATCGCTGACAGTTGTGCAGATCCGAGATAGACGTTTGTGTCATCCCCCATCCGGTTGGGAAAATTTCGGGTCGATGTGGACATAACCGTCATACCATCCGCCACCCGGGCCTGATTCCCCATACAGAGGGAACACCCCGGTGTTTCAAGCCGGGCGCCGGAAGCCCCAAAAACACTAAACCGTCCGTCATTTTTCAGCTCAAGCGCATCTAAGCGGGTGGGCGGGGTCATCCACAAGCGGGTGGCCAGATTTTTTTTCCCTTTTAAAATTTCAGCCACCTCATGAAAATGGGAAAAACCGGTCATACAGGAACCGATAAACACTTCATCAATAGGGGTGCCGGCAACATCACTTAACAAACGGACATCATCAGGGTCATTGGGGCATGCCAGAATCGGTTCTTTGATATCTGACAAATTGACTTCCAGTTCAGCCGCATACACGGCATCAGCGTCCCGTTTGATCAATTCCGGTTTCTTTAGCCATTGTTCAATGGCATCAATACGGCGCTGGATGGTAACGGCATCCCCATAACCGGCCGTTATCAGATCTTTTAAAACGTTTATATTGTCCGTTAAGAAATCCGAGACTGCTTCAGTAGACACATCAATAGTGGAAGCCGCAGCAGACCGTTCCGCAGACGCGTTGGTCAGTTCATAGGCCTGTACAACGCTTAATTCCGGCCAGCCTTCAAATTCAATAATCCGACCGGCAAAGATATTTTTTTTGCCTTCTTTTTTAACGGTTAAAAAGCCTTTATCAATGGCAACATAGGGGACCGCATTCACCACATCCCGCAGGGTGATGCCGGGCTGGAGATCGCCCGTGAACCTGACCAGAACGGACTCGGGCATGTCCAGCGGCATAAAACCTAAGGCAGCGGCAAACGCGATCAAACCGGATCCGGCCGGGAAACTGATGCCAATGGGAAAACGGGTATGAGAGTCGCCCCCGGTCCCAACGGTATCCGGCAGCAGCATGCGATTCAGCCAGGCATGAATAATACCGTCACCCGGGAGCAACGCCACGCCGCCTCTATTTTTGATAAATTCATGCAGGCTGTTTTGCATTTTTATATCTACTGCCTTGGGGTAAGCAGCGGTGTGACAGAAAGACTGCATCACCAGGTCAGCGGAAAATTGCAGACAGGCCAGTTCCTTGATTTCATCTCTTGTCATGGGACCGGTGGTATCCTGGGATCCGACAGTGGTGATTTTGGGTTCACAATATTCTCCGGGAAGTATCCCGCTGCATCCGCAGGCCCGGCCAACCATTTTTTGGGCCTGAGTATACCCTTTTACCGGCATCTTGCACACCGGCGGATTTTCAAAAACATCCGAAGATGACCGTCCAAGGGCTGTTCTGGCTTTTTCGGTCAGGGTCCGGCCGATAATTAAGGGAATACGACCGCCGGCCTGTACTTCATCAACAATCACATTTGTTTTTAATTGAAATTGAGCCAGTTCTTCATCGGTATCCGAGCCGTTATTCGTCCTGACGATCCGGTTTTCATAGGGAAAAATATGAATGGTATCACCGTGTTTAATCCGGCTGACATCGCATTCAATGGGCAGGGCACCGGAATCCTCAAGGGAATTGAAAAAAATCGGCGCAATCGTAGCGCCAATCACCACGCCCCCCCGGCGTTTATTTGGAATAAAAGGAATATCTTCGCCGATATGCCAAATCACGGAGTTGGCGGCTGATTTCCTGGAAGACCCGGTACCCACCACATCACCAACAAAAGCGATGGGAAACCCTTTTTGCTTTAACTTTTTAATGGTTTCAATCGTATGATCCGGCGTGCGGGAAGCCAGCATGCTCAATGCGTGTAAAGGGATATCCGGACGACTCCAGGCTTCTGATGCCGGAGAAAAATCATCCGTGTTGATTTCACCTTCCACCTTAAACACCGTACAGGTTATCTTTTTCGGTAACGTTGGTTTTTGGGTAAACCATTGGGCCTCTGCCCAGGCATCAATTACCTGCCGGGCAAATGCATTGGTTTTTGATTTTTCAAATATCTCATCAAACGCATCAAATATCAAAATCGATTGAGACAGTGCATCTGCAGCATCCTGCGCCAGGTCAGCATCATCAAGTAAGTTAATTAAGGGGGCAACATTATATCCACCGCCCATGGTGGACAGCAGAAAAACGGCTTTTTTCGGGGGAATCAACAGTGAGCAGCATTTTTTTTTGGCAATATCATATAAAAAAGCTGCTTTAACTTCTGCGGCCTCGTCCACGCCCGCCGGCACCCGGTTTGTTATCAGATCGAGCAATAAGGATTCCTCTTGCCCGGCTGGATTTTTCAACAGGCCGATCAGTGCCTGAGCCTGTTTATGGGTTACCGGTTTTGGCGGGATGCCCTGTGCTTCCCGCTCCTGCTTATGTTTCAAATATTCGGTGATCATCAAAAGAGTCCTTGTTTCTTTGTAATATTTTAAAATATTGAGATATTTATTAGATCAAAAAATCACTTAACCGGTTACCTCTGTCAAGAAAAAAGTGATATGTGGTTTGTAGCCACTTCTTATCTGATTGTGGCAACGAATTACAATGGAAAACGATCAATTATTTAAAATCGTTTTGCAGAGAAAGAAAGGAGACAAAAGGGAAAAGTATCCCAAGCTGGTACCCCCAAAATAAAAAAGCTTAGCTGAATAATCAGCTAAGCCTTGATATTTTATGGCGGGAGCGACGAGACTCGAACTCGCGACCTCCGGCGTGACAGGCCGGCGCTCTAACCAAACTGAGCTACGCCCCCATAAAGTAGGGTGTGGTAGGCGGAACAGGGCTTGAACCTGTGACCCTCGGCTTGTAAGGCCGATGCTCTCCCAACTGAGCTACCCGCCCTTAAGTTTGCAACGTTAATAGAAAACGTTAAGTAACAATAAAGTTTTTTTATGTCAAGCGAAAATTGCTGTCGGTTTTCTAAAAAATGAAACAACCATTTAATGATTTATTTATATGGTGAATTTGATCCGCGATTGGATCGTACAAAATAAAAACGGACTCTAAAAGCCTAATGGGGCCTTAATCACACATCGGCAACCACAATGTCCGAATCATCCAGACTTTCTTTGTTAAATTTATAGGCATGATTGATCAGCGGTTTGTCGTCGCTCTCAACGATTGAATGCTTAATAACTTCATCCATATGTCCTACCGGAATAATAGTTAGCTGTTTGACCACACTGGCAGGGATGTCAATGATATCCCGCTCGTTTTCTTTGGGAATCAGCACTTTTTTAATCCCCCCCCGGTGGGCGGCCAAAATTTTTTCTTTCAGTCCGCCGATGGGAAGGACCCGGCCACGAAGGGTTATTTCACCGGTCATGGCCACATTCCGGTCTATCGGAAGTTTGGCCAGTGCCGAGATAATGGCCGTGCACATAGCAATACCAGCGGACGGACCATCTTTTGGAATCGCTCCTTCCGGCACATGAATATGAATGTCTAATTTTTCGTAAAATAGCTGATCAATATTAAATTGTTCGGATCTGGAGCGAACATAGCTGATGGCGGCTTTAGCGGACTCTTTCATCACGTCCCCCAGTTTGCCGGATACGGTGAATTCGCCTTTACCTGGCATGGTGACCGTTTCCACACTCAGGAGTTCTCCGCCGAACTGTGTCCAGGCAAGGCCCGTGACAATACCGATCTGATTATTTTTTTCCACCAGGCCGAAATTCTGTCGTCCGGGTCCCAGATATTTTTCAACTGTTTTTGAAGAAATGGGGATGACCTTGTTTTTGATATCCTTTTTGTTCTTGAGCAGATCTTTCGCCACTTTGCGACAGATGGAGGCAATTTCCCGTTCAAGACTCCGCACGCCGGCTTCACGGGTATAGCTCCGGATAATCGTATAAATCGAATTTTTGGAGAATATGATTTTATCCTTTTTAAACCCGTTTTGTTCAATCTGTTTGGGTACCAAAAAATTCCTGGCGATATGATATTTTTCAACTTCCGTATATCCGGAAAGACGGATAATTTCCATCCGGTCCTGCAGCGGCAACGGGATATCCGGCAATGTGTTGGCCGTGGTGATAAACATGATATCAGACAAATCATACTCCACATCCAGATAATGGTCATTAAAAGCGTAATTTTGTTCCGGATCAAGTACTTCTAAAAGAGCGGCCGACGGATCGCCCCTGAAATCCATGCTCATTTTATCGATTTCATCCAGGCAAAAAACAGGGTTGTTGACATTGACTTTTTTTAAAGACTGGATAATTTTACCGGGCATGGCGCCGATATAGGTTCGGCGATGTCCCCGGATTTCAGCTTCATCCCGGACCCCGCCCAAAGATAACCTGACAAATTTTCGACCGGTGGCCCTTGCAACAGATTTAGCCAGAGACGTCTTGCCGACCCCCGGCGGGCCGATCAGGCAGAGGATCGGTCCACGCAGTTTTTTTACCAGAGTTTGAACAGCGAGGTATTCAAGGATGCGTTCCTTGGGTTTTTTGAGCCCGTAGTGGTCTTCGTCCAGGATTTTTTGTGCCTTTTCAATGTCTTTTACGATCTTGCTTTTTTTTCGCCATGGAAGGCTGATCAGCCAGTCAATGTAATTCCGTACAACCGTCGCTTCTGCGGACATGGGCGTCATCCGTTTTAACTTTTTTAATTCCTGCTTGGCTTTACTGTTTGACTCCTTGGACATTTTTTTATCTTTAATGCGTTTTTCAAGATCTTTTAATTCATCAGCTTCTGAATCATCTGATCCCATTTCTTTTTTAATGGCCCGCATTTGTTCATTGAGATAATAGGTTTTCTGGTTTTTCTCCATTTGTTCTTTGATGCGCGTTTTGATCAGTTTGTCGGTTTCCAGGATAATGATTTCCTGTTTAATCAATTCAATTAAGTGGGTGAGGCGTTCACTGATAGCGGTGGTTTCCAGCAAAGACTGATTTTCTACCGTTTTAAAGGAAAAATGACCGGCAACGGTGTATATCATTTTAGCTGGATCAGAAATAGCGGCAATGTTCTTGATCGTGTCTTTCGAAAAATTTTTATTTAATCGTGCGTAGTCTTTTAACAGGGCATTAATATTTCTAAAAAATGTTTCTTTTTCACTGATATGAATTTCAGGTTCTGCAATTATTTCAATGTTCACTTCAAAAAAACGGTCATTTGCTTTGAACTCGACAATACGGGCACGATATTTTCCTTCAACAACGGTTTTTACGGTTCCATCCGGAAGCCGGAGCATTTGCAGAACTTTGGCAATGGTTCCGATTCGGTTGATTTCATTTTCCTTGGGTGTCTCTTTTCCCGCATCCGATTGAGTGGAGAGAAGAATATATTTTTCTTCTGAATTCATGGCTTCTGAAATGGCATTGATGGACTTTGATCTTCCCACGAAAAGCGGGGATACCATGTGCGGGAATACAACAATATCGCGCAGGGGCAGCAGGGGAAGTGTTATGGGTGTTTGATTTCCGTCGCCTGATGAATCATCCGGTCTGAAAATTTTAGGTATATGTATCATAGGATTTAATGATCCTTTTTAAACTGTTTTTAACAATGGAAAAAACTCTTTTCTGTGATAATGACAAACGCGCATAAATAAACTAAGCACAATGCCTGAAGGAGGCAAGTTTAATTTCAAAAAAAAGGCACCTCAAAAACTGATGTTTAATCAGGTTATTGAGGTGCCGGATGAGCTATTTGTTTTGTAAGCGTACACAGGACACCGTATCTACAGCACCCTGCAAACGCTTACATCTCAGATAGTCATTATAAAAGTGTACCTTTTTTAGAAAAAACTTATGCCTGTTTTTTTGAATTTTCATATAATAAAATAGGATCTTCCTTGTTGAGGATAACTTCTTCACCAACAACACATTCTTTGACGCCGCCGATGGACGGCAGTTCATACATAATATCCAGCATTGATGATTCAAGGATTGCCCGAAGTCCACGCGCGCCGGCTTTTCTTTTTACGCTTTCGCTGGCAATTGCTGAAAGTGCGCTGTCTGTAAATCTAAGATTAACGCCTTCAATCTCAAAAAGTTTTTGAAATTGTTTGATAATAGCATTTTTAGGCAACGTCAGGATTTTAATCAGTGCCTCTTCATCCAGTTCCTGAAGGGTTGCCACAACCGGCAGGCGGCCCATAAATTCAGGAATCAGGCCAAATTTAATCAGGTCTTCGGTTTCAATCATTTTTAAAATTTCACTGGCGCTTTCTTCTGTCTGACTGATAACTTTAGCGCCAAAGCCCATTAGTTTGGATCCGAGGCGGCGCCGGATAATCTGATCCAGACCGGTAAAGGTACCGCCGCAGATGAAAAGGATATTAGATGTGTCAACTTTGACAAAATCCTGTTGGGGGTGCTTTCGGCCGCCTTTGGGGGGGACGCTGGCGGTTGTTCCCTCGATGATTTTCAGCAGCGCCTGCTGAACCCCTTCGCCGGAAACATCCCGGGTGATTGACGGGTTGTCCGACATTTGTGAAATTTTGTCAATTTCATCGATGTACACAATCCCGCGTTGGGCTTTTTCCACGTCATAATCCGCATTCTGAAGAAGGGCCAGAACAATATTTTCAACATCTTCACCAACATAACCGGCCTCTGTCAGGCTTGTCGCATCTGCTATGGTAAACGGTACATTTAAAAACCGTGCCAGTGTCTGGGCCAGGAGGGTTTTACCGCATCCAGTGGGGCCGATTAAAAGGATATTGCTTTTCTGTATCTCCACTTCATCCGTATTAACAGTCGTTTCCAGACGTTTGTAATGATTATGAACCGCAACGGAAAGAACTTTTTTGGCATGGTCCTGTTGAATGACATATTCATCCAGTTTTTCTTTAATCTCAGCCGGTGCCAGTGTCTGTCCGGCAAGGCCCGTGTCTTTGCTACTTTCTTCTTCAATAATTTCGCTGCAAAGCTGGATGCATTCATCGCATATGTAAACCGCAGGACCGGCAATTAGTTTTTTAACTTCCTGCTGATTTTTTCCACAAAATGAGCAGAAAAGATTATCCGTCGTATCATCGCCTTTATTTGCCATATTAGGCCTCCGATTCTATGATTTTATCAAGATCGTCACGGTTGTTGATCACATGGTCGATGAGTCCGTATGCACACGCTTCATCTCCTGACATGAAAAAATCGCGATCCGTATCGATTTCTATTTTTTTAATATTCTGATTCGTATGATGTGCCAATATGTTATTTAATTTACCACGCAAACGGATGATCTCTTCTGCCTGAATTTTGATGTCCGATGCCTGGCCCTGGGCCCCGCCCATGGGTTGGTGAATCATGATACGGGAGTTGGGCAGGGAATACCGTTTTCCGTTGGCACCGGCTGCGAGTAAAAGCGCCCCCATGCTGGCCGCCTGACCAATACAGACGGTGGTAATGTCCGGTTTGATATACTGCATGGTATCATAAATTGCCATTCCTGAAGTAACAGACCCCCCCGGAGAATTGACATAAAAATTAATATCTTTGTCCGGATCTTCTGATTCGAGGAACAGCATTTGAGCAATCATGAGGTTCGCCATATCATCATTTATTGCAGTGCCGAGGAAAATGATACGGTCCTTAAGCAACCTGGAATAAATATCATAGGCTCTTTCCCCTTTGCTGGTTTGTTCGATGACCATTGGAATTAATGGCAATGTAAGCCTCCTTTAATTTTCGTCAACATTATTTTTTTATTCAGAAGCAGCGTCAGATACTTTATCCGGATCAGCCGCTTCAGGTTCGACTTCTTCAATTACTGCTTTTGCAATTATAAGATCAAACACCTTTTTTTCAAGTAGGGCATGTTTGAACCCTTCAAGCTTGTCCGCGTTTTTTTGATAGTAATCTTTTATAAAATCAACTGGTTGCCTCACTGTTTTCGAAAGAGATTCATATTCGGTATTTAATTCTTCTTCCGGCAATTCCATTTTTTCCTGCTCAATAATTTTACTTAAGAAAAGGTGCCGCCGGACCTGATTTTCCGCAACATCCCGATATTGTTCTTCCAGTTTTTCACGGGAAAGGCCTAATTGGTCCAGGGTCACATTGCTTTGAGAAAATCTCATTTCAGTGTCTGCAATGATACCGTCAAGTTCAAATTTTACCAGCGTATCCGGGAGTTCAAATTTTTCGGTCAGCAGTTTTTCAAATATCTGCTCCTGTATTTCCTGATCGGAACGCTTGTCATACCCTTCCTGGAGATTTTTCCGGATCGCATCTTTAACATCTTCTAATGTCTCAAAATTCCCCAGTTTTTTAGCCAGTTCATCATTGGCCTCCGGAAGTACCTCCTGGCGAAGTTCCTTGAGTGTCGCAGTAAATATGATTTCAAGGTTGGCCAGATCCTTGTTGTGATAATCTTCAGGAAAAGTAACTGGAAATTCTTTTTTTTCGCCGGGTTTCATTCCGATAATCTGTTTGTCAAATTCTTCAGATATCATCTTTTGGCCAATTTTAAGGGTAAAGTTGTCCGTTTTCTGGGTCTGCTCAAAGGGTTGGCCGTCTTTTAGTCCTTCATAGTCAATGATCGCGTGATCCCCATCAACAGCGGCCCGATTCTCTTCAATGGGCTGGGATTCCGATAGCTGCTTCTGAAGTAATTCTATCTGTTTATCCACTTCCGTCTCTGACATTTTATAGAGGGTCTTTTTTATTTCAACCCCTTTAAAATTGATGTCAGTCAGTTTCGGCTTCAGTTCCATGGTGATGTCATAAATAAACGGGCCATTGGGATCCAGTTTGGGCGGATCAATGTCTGGCGTTCCGATAAATTCAAGAGATTCCTGTTTAACCGCATCGATAAATGTATTCTGAATTAATGCATTGGTGACATCTGCGTGTACATCTTTATGAAACATTCGTTCCAGTACGGAACGCGGTGTTTTGCCCGGTCTAAAGCCTTTGACCTTAGCATTTTTTTTGAGTTTAAGATAGGCGGAGTCCAGTTCCTTGGCAACATCTGCCTGGAGAACCTGAATCTGTACTTTCTTTTTAACTGAACTGATATCTGTAACTGTTACTTCCATTGAAATATTCCTCTCTAAAGTAAATGTCTGACCCAACCCCTGTTAAGAGTCATGTAATGGCTTGCAATTCATTTCAAAATATTCACTTTAGTCATTTATAGCGGATTTATTTAAAAGGTGGCGGTTGGTTGCCAGGCTTTGACTGCCATGATTTACGGAATTGGAAACACCATTTCGGTCTGGATATTTTTTGTCGCTTGTCGTTTATCGTTGGTGCGAGAGGGGAGACTCGAACTCCCATTCCTTGCGGAACTGGATCCTAAGTCCAGCGCGTCTGCCAATTTCGCCACTCTCGCTTTGGATTTTATTTTCTTTATTTTCCTGTTTTTTTTGAGTAAAAAAAAATTGATGACAGTAAAAGAGCGATTGTTTTTTTTAATGCCATCAACCTATTGAGATTATAACCAAATATATTAGTAGCAACTTGATTTTTGATAAAATAGTATCTATTTATAGGGGTGTCAAGGAAAATCTATGCAAGCACTTGATATGATGAAAATTGAAAGAAACAATAAAAAATCTGGTGTTTTGACTATTCTTTTATTGCTGTTGATCGTTTTATTCATTGGTTCAGTGAGCTTATCCCATGCTGAAGAAAAAGTTTCCAAATCAGTCAGCATCAGAACCATTGTCATTGATCCGGGACATGGGGGCTATGATACTGGGGGGCAGGGTCCGGGTGGCAGCATTGAAAAAGAGCTGACATTAAATTTTGCGCAAATTATAGCAAAAGAACTGAAGCCACAGTATACAGTGGTGTTAACCCGCAATGGAGACTATCAGGTGAACCTGATGCGGCGGGCGTCTGTTGCCAACCATCACCGTGCAGATTTGTTTATCAGCATTCATGTCGGCGGCGGTAGCCGGTATCAGAGGGATGCCTGGTCGGTTTTTTATTATAAAAAAACAGATTCGTCCGAAGGAGGAATGCGCCCGGAAATAATTTTTCGGGAGAGTGTTGAAGATCTGCAATTAAATTGGGATCAGATTCAGCTCCGGCACCAGAAAGAAAGCCGGGCTTTGGCCGGATGCATGAAAACACAGCTTGTTGGGCATCCGGATATCCGGGAAGTGACAGTTGCAGGGATGGCCCTACGCGTTCTGGAAGGCCTTGACATGCCGGCAATTGTCATTGAAACCGGGTATTTGACAAATCCAAAAACAGAAAAGCAGTTAAATGATGTTTCTTTTTTGACTGATGTTGCGAAGCGGATTAAAAAGGGGATTGATATATATCTAACCCGTTAATTTGGGAGAACGATTTTCCATTTCACCGCATCTACTGCGTCAAACTTGAAAATCGTTTAATCCAGATAAAAGTAGCTGATTTTTTTTGCTTATGGTGAAAATTTGATGCAGAAAAATTGACAAACTTGAAAAAAGTCAGATTCCGATGGCAAAGAAAAAAGTTTCACCATTCGTATAAAATTGGCAAGGCGCGCAAATCCTGAGTAATGATTTGTACTCAGTGTACCATGAAGAAACGAAGGATGAAGCGTAACACAGAATTTGGACTTTTTGCGAAGCCATCAAAAATATCAGCTTGATTGTTTGAAAAAAGGGTGGTAGTTACACCCCCATCATTATGTCGGGGCGTGGCGCAGTCTGGCAGCGCACCTGCTTTGGGAGCAGGGGGCCGTAGGTTCAAATCCTACCGCCCCGACCACTTCTTTTGTTTAATTTCAAATAGTTATATTCTTTTATCGCTACTGAAATGTGTAGCGAAAGTGTAGCACCTTTTTGAATGCCGGATTGCTTGGTCATTTTCTGAAACTTCAAAGGTTTCAACTCTAACAGATATCAAAACTTTATCTTTTTATTTAGCAAAGTGAGAAATAAGATATTAATTTTTCTTATCTGTATAATCTTGAAAGTCGGATAAAACGTACACTATTTGGTGTCCACCCCCAAGTACTTCAAGAAGAGCCTGTCTCTGGCCACTGATTCAGTGGACCATCGATAGCAGCCCATGACAGTCTGCACCTTTGTGGTTTCAATGCAGTCGAACCAA
>JAGGYV010000069.1 GCA_021162325.1 Desulfobacteraceae bacterium
AGATAGTTCCGGATGCCGTCAATGGTTGAGGGAAGAAGGATTTCAGCGGTCTCAAATTTGAACTGCTGGCCGTAACGGGGATGTGTTGCCCAGTTGCCGGTCAGCTTGATGGTGTCACCCACAAGTGCTTTCGGCAGATGTCCCACAATGGTGACCGTCGTCTTTGGAAAGTCTGTTTTTAGGCGGGCAATCGTATAATGATTTTGTTCATTATAAAAGGTGATATGTTCCAGGGTGCCTTTAAGTGAGATCATGGGCGGGTAACAATACAATCAGAATAAATAAATGGATTTCTTTTAGTAAGAACAGAGAATGTTTCGAGGTGTGGTTTTCGTTTAAGCAAAACTATAAGTCCCAGGCCACAATATAAACATTCTCAAAACCGTTTTGAACCAGGCGCTGTTCCACGCGCTGTGCCTGTTTGAGGGAGGTGAATCGGCCGACACGGACCCTGTAGAAGGTCAGGCCGTTTTTATCAAAAGCAACAACGTGAACATTTTTAGCGGTTTTTTCAATCGATTTTTTTAGTTTTTCCGCATTGTCCGGATCACCAAATGATCCCACCTGTATGGTGAAGTCTCCGGTAAAATAAAGATTATCCGGGTTGATGCTCGGGGTGGCGTTCGGGGTGTTTTCGCCGGATTCTGCCAATACTTCGTCATCATTGCCCAGGGCTATGATTTCAACGGTCGCAGTTCCGTTTTTGATCATATCAATTTTTTTTGCTGCATGATGGGACAAATCAATAATTCGTCCTTGACAAAAAGGCCCGCGGTCATTGATCCGCACAATGGTTATTTTATTGTTTTCGACATTTTTGACTTCAACCATTGTGCCGAAGGGAAGCGTTTTATGGGCAGCGGTCATGGCATGCATGTTATAGGTTTCACCATTAGCGGTTTTCTTTTCATGAAATTGTTCACCATACCAGGAAGCCACGCCTTGCTGGCGGAATCCGTTTGCGTTATCAATCGGATGGTATATCTTGCCGTAAACCTCATATGTATTGTTTGAGGACGGTTTGGCCGGGGCAACCGGTTCGGTGGTGCCGCAGCCATAAAAACCGGCTGCGGTTAAAATCAATACAGCAATAAATAGCCGCTTTAATTGATTGGATTTTTTTAGGGGAATCATGAAATAAGATATTACCTCAGCTATTTTTGTCTGAATCAGGTTATTTACTAAGTGCAATTTTTAAAACATCCTTCATGTTATCCACAAAATGGAATTTGATTGCATCTTTTACTTTTTTGGGCACATCAAGTAAATCTTTTTCGCATAATTTGGGCATAATAATTGTTTTAATGCCGGATCTGTGGGCGGCCAGCACTTTTTCCTTAATTCCCCCCACGGGCATGACTTGCCCCCGTAACGTGATTTCTCCGGTCATGGCCAGATCCTTATGGGTGGTTGCACCGGTCAATACGGATGTGATGGCTGTCAACATGGTGACGCCGGCGGATGGACCGTCTTTGGGAGTCGCCCCGGCCGGTACATGGATGTGTATATCATGGGTCTGGAAGTAATCCTCATCAATGCCCATGGATGTTGCATTGGAACGAATATAACTTAAGGCTGCGGTGGCTGATTCTTTCATGACATCGCCCAGTTGACCGGTGAGTGTCAGTTTGCCGTTTCCCCGCATGGAAGTGGCTTCAATAAACAGGATATCTCCTCCGGCCTGTGTCCATGCAAGTCCCATGACAACGCCCGGGGTGGCCACCCGTTTTTTCATTTCATTGGTGATGCGAATGGGACCTAAGTATTTGCCCAGATTTTTGGTATTGATATTCACCGATTTTTTTTCTTCTTTTGCAATACTGGCGGCCACCCCCCGGCAGACATTCCCGATTTCCCGCTCAAGATTTCGTAATCCGGCTTCCAGTGTATACCCGCTGATGATCTGTTTAATCGCTCCTTTTGTAAATGAAATATGTTCTGATTTTAAGCCGTTTGCTTCTCGTTGTCTGGGGATGAGGTAACGGGAGGCGATTTTGGCTTTTTCTTCCAGCGTATAGCCCGACAGTCTCAAGACCTCCATCCGGTCCAATAATGCCGGGGGAATCGTATCCAGCAGATTGGCGGTTGTAATGAACATGACCTGGGACAGATCAAACGGAACATCTAAGTAATGGTCTTCAAATGAAAAATTCTGTTCCGGGTCCAGGACTTCTAAAAGGGCCGATGACGGGTCACCGCGAAAATCGCTGCCCACTTTATCGATTTCATCGAGCATAAAAACCGGATTGTTGGAACCCGCCCGCCGAATTCCCTGTATGATACGGCCGGGCAGTGCGCCCACGTATGTCCGGCGATGACCTCTTACTTCCGCCTCATCACGGATACCGCCCAAAGCGATTCTGATAAACTTTCGACCCAGCGCATGTGCTATTGAATGCCCCAGAGAGGTTTTTCCGGTTCCCGGTGGTCCCACCAGGCATAGTATCGGGCCTTTGATATTTGGATTGAGTTTCCGTACCGCCAGATATTCCAGAATTCGTTTTTTGGCTTTATCCAGACCATAATGATCGGTGTCCAGAATTTTTTGTGCCTTGACAAGATCCAGGTTGTCTTTAGACCCTTCATTCCAGGGAAGTTCGGTAATCCAGTCCAGGTAGGTCAGAGCAACCGTGTATTCGGCGGATGATGCGTGCATCCGGGAAAGTCGGTTCAGCTCGCGTTCCGCTTCTTTTTTCACCACTTCCGGGAGGTTTTTTTTAGCAATTTTTGTCCGGTATTCATCTATCTCCACGTTGCTGTCATCGGTTTCTCCCAGCTCTTCCCGTATGGCTTTTAATTGTTGGCGCAGATAATATTCCCGCTGCTGCTTGTCCATGTCGCCTTTCACCTGGGTCTGGATTTTATTGCCCATTTCCAGTATTTCCAGCTGGTAGTTGACCATTTTGGTCACTTTATTCAGGCGTTCCTTGACATCGAGAGTTTCAAGAATCTCTTGTTTTTCAGCGGTGGTGGAGTTGATGGTGGAGGTGATCATGTCCGCAAGGATGTCCGGTTCTTCTAATGATTTTGCCATGGAAGCAATTTCAGGCGGCAGGCCGGCGGATAGTTCGACAACCCGCTGATACTGGTTGATCAGGTTGGCCATCAGAGCCTTGATTCTCTTGTCTTTGGTCGATTGGCTTTCAAGTCCTGTGATGCGTGCCTGGAAGTAAGGCTTTTTAGAGGTGTAATTTGTTATTTTAAACCTTCCCAGTCCCTGGAGGAGTAGCTGGGCTTTATCCTCATCTATTTTTGCCATTTTCAGGATCACCGCGCTGGATCCGATAGTGTGCAGGTCGTCAGGGGTGTAGTCGGTTTTCGGGTCTGTGAATTTTGAGGCCACGGTACCGATGATCCGGTTTTTTGACATGGCTTCATCGATTAACTGAATGGATTCCTTCTGCAATACAATCAGCGGCAGCACCATTTTGGGAAACATAACCACATCAAACAAAGGAAGAATTGGCAAAATTTCCGGTATCTTTTCGTTAGAAAAGGATTCAGCTTGCGGCGATTGATTCATGGGTTCTCTCCGGATATATCTTTATGTACGATTACTCTATGAATTAAATCACTATTTTCCAACACTGGTATCGGTCAGCACATCGAAATGTTGAAAAATCCAAATTCTTCAATTGGTTATTCATCAGATAGGGGAATTTTGTAGCTGGTTTCTTGCGTCAGTTTTGTCAAATTAATCTGGAGAAGTCCTTTTTTATATGAAGCCGTGACTTTTTCAGGGTCTATCATTACCGGCAGGTGCATGATTCGTTCAAAAACACCGTATTGGATTTCCGCCAGCCGATATCTTCCGTTGTCGGAAGATGGCAAAGGCGTTCGTCTGCCTGCGATTTTGATGGCCCGGCTGTTTATTTCGAGTTCCAGATCTTCCTTTGCCACACCGGCTATTTCAGCGGTAATCAGAATGGCGTCCGGGGTTTCAAAGATGTCAATCGGGGGTTTCCAGGAACTTTTGGCAAATGACAACATGGGATTCACAGCGTGAAACATTTCGGCGATGGTTTTTTCAAATGTTGACCCCATGCGATCAAAATTGTTGGTAAACCGAATTTTGATAAATTCCATATGAGGCTCCTGATAATTTAAAAATTTATTCTTAATATTGAAGTATTGTTATTTTAAGACAGCATAAGAATATCACTTAAGTGAGGATTTGTAAAGGACGCGTAAGCCATCCGAATGGAAAGGGGTCGGGCATACCACTAAACTCATGGTTCACCGATAATAAGGACTTCCCCCATTTTTTCACCAAAGTAAAAGCTGAGCTGATGGTTTCGGTTTGTACTTTGGCCTTGATCATCGTTTCGGCCAATATCCGGTTTTTGTAGGGGCAACCCCCTGTGGTTGCCCTATGATCAGGGTAAGCACAGGGGCTTACCCCTACAGGATGGCCGAAACTATGATCAAGGCCTCAACTTTGTTCCAGTTCCAAGCCTTACAGCTGCAAAATATGACGCCGCCAAGACCAGGGTGGCCATGTTTTTCAACCTGTCGTATGTCAAGACACGGATATCTTCAAAGTCATAACTTTGTTTAATAAAACGAATCGTATCTTCTACTTTCCAACGCGTTAAATATGCCTCAATAGCCCACCATAAAACTTTCCGGTTCCGGCGCATGGGTTCAGTGGTCAGG
>JAGGYV010000206.1 GCA_021162325.1 Desulfobacteraceae bacterium
GCTGAAGTATATCTGGCAAGGCACAAACTGCTGGATCGAACGGTTGCCATAAAAATTATTTCTCCCGCACATGCGGATGACCTGGCGGACAAACGGTTTCTAAAAGAAGCCAAAGTGGTTGCCGGACTCCGCCACCCGAATATTGTATCCATTTATGATGTCGGCGTTTATGAAAATAAATATTACATCATCATGGAATACTTAGAGGGCGGCGACCTCAAACAAAACATTCAGCGGACCCTGTCCATTCCACAAACACTGAAAATTATACGTCAAATGACCTCTGCGCTGGCCCATGCCCATGATAATGGATTTGTTCATCGCGATATCAAATCCCAAAACATCATGTTTCGTGCTGACGGCACGGCGGTTCTCACAGATTTCGGCATTGTCAAAGATTTGACCGCCGATTCAGGATACACACTGGATGGAACCAGCATCGGCACCCCCCATTATATGAGCCCGGAGCAGGCTCAGGGAACGGGCGTTGACTGGCGAACGGATCTCTACAGTCTGGGAGTTACTTTTTATGAAATGCTTACGGGATCTGTCCCCTATAATGCTGATTCCGCGATTGCCGTCGCCCTCAAGCATATTAAAGATCCGGTTCCCCAGCTACCGGAACAATTTGCCAGCTTTCAACCGCTCATCGATAAATTAATGGCCAAAAAGCCAGAAGACCGATTTCAATCTGCCCAGGACCTGCTTCATGCCATCGGTGAGTTTGATGGTGAAGGTATTTCGACTGAGACGGTTGCACTGAAACACCCATCCGTCCGCAAGGTGAACTTCGCCAATATTCTTTTCGGTGTGGTCGTTGGGTGCTTCATCGGCGGGCTCGTGTTCCTGGGCCAGCCGTACTTAGACCGTTTCCCGTACTTGGACCGTTTCATAGATCGACAAAAAATATCGAATGCCAGCCCCCAGTCCGCAAGGGTCCAACAGGCTAAACCTGTCATCAAGGAATCGAAAAAACCTTTTCTGGATGTCATCAAACAAAACTGGACAAGCGCTTTCGATGCAGAGCAGTTAACTGATTTAATCGTAAAAAAAGATTATGCAGAAGCGCTCAATTACATTTCTCAAATCCGGAAAGAAATTTCGGAAACGGGCAACGAAATGAGGCAAAAAGCAGATCAGTTTCTGGAATCAAGGCAATATATGAATGCCGGCGATGTTTACAACACAATTTTATCCGTTTCCCCGAAAAACGAAGCCGCCCTTATGGGACTGCTTTATGTGGCCATCGAAAAACAACAGGCCATCGCAACCAATCAAAATCCATCGATTGCAGAATATAACGCCTTACTGACATTATTAAACAAAGCCATAAATAACACCGATTCGCAGTATTTCAAACATTTAAAAATTGAATCCGTGGAGTCTGTTTATGAATCCGCCAGCAAGCAACTGGGACAGCAGCGTTTTCAAGAGGCCAGCCAATGGGCGAAAACAGGATTAAAAAATGCGCCAAATCATTTGCGGCTGAAAAAACTCGGTTATCTCATCCAGGCCCAGATCAGTGTTAATGAAAATCGCCTGACGCTGCCGGAGAATGATAATGCCATGATCTATTACCAAAAGGTGCTGCAGATAGATCCGGATGATCAGACTGCCAGTCAGGGAATCACCCATATTATTGACAAGTATCAGGCCATGGCATTGGCCGCTCAGAAAAAAAACAAATACAATCAGGCCGCCCAGTTGATTGCAAAAGCCCGATCAATTGCCCCGGATGAGATGGATTTACAAGTAACCGAGTGGCTTATCTTAGGGGACAGGTATGCTTCAATGGGACAGTTCAATACGCCTGTAAATGAAAATGCCCGGCATTTTTATCAAAAGATTCTGGCACAATCGCCTCAAAACAAGCAGGCGATCTCACGGATTGCCGGACTTAAAGTGCTCATTCCGCTATATCAGGTGCGACAGACAGATGTGTTTTCTAAAAAAATACCTGCCTACCAAACCCTGCTTTCAGCGTTGGATTCCGCCATTGCCAAACATGGCCCGGAGAATATGTCGGATTTAACGCATCAGGTAATTGACCAGATAAAAGAAGACATGCAGGCCCAAAAAAAACAGAAGCAGGCGATTCCGGCAGAATTCATGACGCTGGTATCCAGTCATTTCCCTGACGAGAATGAAATTTTTAATACGCAGTATGAAATATTGATTGCAAACGGCGATCAAAGTACTTCAAAAACGGAAAAAGCAGCGTATTACTTAAAGGCACTGAGACTAAACCCGGTCCTTTTACCCGCCCAAAAAAAAATTAAAAAGATTACAAACGATCTGGACATTCAGGGAAAAACAAATGACGCCCAGTCTATTTTGAAACAGGCCATGGATATCGCTCCAGAACATGTGCCGTTTAAAAAAATGTTCCAGACGATCAAAAAACTTCAGGATACAAACGCGGAAATCTTTACCTTGCTGTTAAAAATCAAACGGATCAAGCATTTGCCGGAAAAAATTGATCTTTATAACGCAGTATTTTCCAAATTAAAATCCGCCATCAAACAATTTGGTCCACAAAAAATAAAAAATTTAAAAAATGATGTGACTGGCCAGATTAAATCCGATATTTCCGCCAGAAGGAACAGCCGGCAACCAATTCCGGCTGAATTCATATCGCTGATTGAAAATAATTTTCCCGGAATGAATGAGTATGTGATCAATGCCCAATATGAAATATTGATCAAAAATGGCGATAAAAGCGCCACAAAAAAGGAAAAAGCAGCGTATTATCTGGACGCCTTGGGATTAGATAACAATCGGATGGAAGCGAAAAACAATATTATTTTGCTCGCTGAAAACCTGGACAAAAACAAAAACAATGATACTGCGGTAGCTGTTTTAGAAAAGGCGACAATTGCTTCACCAAATGATTTGATATTTCGACAATTATCTGACAAAATTAAACACATGGTTGACGTATTCGCCACAGATTCAGGGTGTGCAAAAAAGAATAAAATTTCTCAGGCACCGGATTCTATTGAGAACCTGAATCTTTGCATTCATTACAGAAATTTGGACCCTGACAGTGTCGTCAATGTTGTCGTCACGCAGACAAACGGCCAGGCCATGGAAATTCCCGTGGTCTTAGATAAGCGTTCCGGCTATAGACAAATAGACATAATCGCCCCGATCGAGGGATTCTCGCTTGGCGAATGCGCGATTTCAATCAGACAAAACGACAAAATATTATCAGAAACACGAATACAATTTGTACCCCAACGGAGGTAAATCTTATGAAAAGGCTATTCCTGTTAAGTTTGCTTGCCATGACAAGCATTGGATGCGCTGCGAATTGCCAAAATGTTCAGCAGCAGTTCGAAACATGTCAGGCAACACTTACAGATCAGGACTTTATTATCAAAAAACAGGAATCAACCATCCGGCAGAAGGATCAGAAAATCACCGAACAAAATGAGTCCATTAAAAAAATGGGCACTGATATTGCCGAATTGCACCGGCGGTTAAATATTAGCTCCAATGAAAAAGGACGATATGATGAACGCATCAAAAACATCGCGTCCATGGTTAGGGAATACATCAAACAGCAAATGAAGGACAATCGCAATTTTCTCACCGGCATCGCCTTAGAGGACTTTATCGGCAATGAGTTAATCGAAAGAGCCCATTCCGGTGAGGAAAAAATGCTTATTGTTAACATGGCTCACCCCATTCCCAGCGGCGGGCAAATCAATGGCTTCGGCGGATATTTTTCAGTTTCAGCAGACATTGCCATTAAATTACTTCGTCCGGTGGGAAATGATTATATTATCATCTACGACAAGCAGATACGGGTTGATGTTGAAGAACCCGGTAAAAAACACATTGATTTTGACAGCCCGTTTATTGTCAAAAAAGGGGATGTGATTGCCTACTATTTTCCCGGACCCGTCAATGTGCCTTATGACAGCGCTATCGGAACAAATACATATTCATCGATGAAAACCGATAAATACGCACACGGAGACCGGATTGCC
>JAGGYV010000180.1 GCA_021162325.1 Desulfobacteraceae bacterium
CATCTATTTTTTTAGAAAGCACTTCTTTAGCAGCCATTTCAAACCAACCGGTTACATGAAAAATACTCCCCTTGCCAGGCTCGCTCTCCGCCCAGCAATTTCCACCTGCTTTTTGCGACATTTTTCGTGCAATTGAAAGTCCTAAACCAGTACCGCCATATTGTCTGGTGGTAGATGAATCTGCCTGGGTAAAGAGTTCAAATATTGTCTCAAGCTTATCAGATGGAATTCCAATTCCAGTATCTTGTAGCTCGAAATGGAGAAATATTCGTTTCTCCTCCTTTTTTTCCAGCGTGATTACACTCCTGATTTTCCCTTTTTTAGTGAATTTAGCTGAATTGCCAAGGATATTAAGCAGAACCTGACGTAAACGGTGAGGGTCGCCATTGATCATTGGAGGGATTGCCGGATCAATCTGATATTCAATCTTCACTGGTTTGTCTTCGAGTTTAGGCTTAATCAGGTTTGAAACATCGCTGATTACCTGGGCCAGATCAAAATCAATCGTTTCAAGGAATAAATCGCCGGATTCAAGCTTTGAAAAATCCAGAATATCATCAATAATTATCAACAGTGATTTACCGCTCCGATGAATTGCTTCCACATACTCTTTTTGTTCGGAATCAAGATCGGTTTCCATCAATAAGTCTGTAAAACCAACCACTCCGTTCATGGGTGTTCTGATTTCATGAGACATATTAGCCAAAAAACTGGATTTGGCTGAAGCAGATTGCTCAGCTACATCACGAGCCGTAATTAATTCCCGTTGAAGAGCCTTTGTGTTTAAAATTGTCGAAATTCTTGCATTTAATTCTTCAATGGCAAAAGGTTTTGTAACATAATCATCTGCTCCTGCTTTCAGACCGGCCACTTTATTGTCCGAATCTGAAACGTGTGTTAAAATAAGTACCGGAATATGGCAAAGAATTTCACTCTCCTTGATTGCTTTACAAACGCCAAGACCACTGATTCCCGGCAATACAATATCCAGCAAAATGATATCCGGTATTTGGGTTTCCAATAATTTAAGGCATGTTTCACCATCTTCAGCCAGAATTACCTGATACCCCTCATCGCAAAGTAAATCGTTTACCTGCATTCTAATGGTCAGGCTGTCATCCACCACCATTATAGTTTTATCTGTAGTTTTCATTTTATTTCCTGTGAATCATTCAGGCATTACCATTTTTGTTATTTTATCCGCAATTTTTAATGTTGGCAGTACATCAACTGCTGCTTTCATTTCAATCGCTTTTTTAGGCATTCCAAAAACAATTGAGGTGCTTTCATCCTGTGCAATGGTATGGCCTCCACTTTGCCGGATCTGTTTAAGACCGGCAGCTCCATCACAGCCCATTCCGGTTAATAGAATGCCGATAGAATTGATTTGCGATGCGTTAGCCACAGATTTAAAGAAAACATCTATAGAGGGTTTGCAAAAATTAACTGGTTCAGCATTATTATACTGAAATCTATTATTTATTATAGCAAGATGTTTGCCAGGAGGTGCAAAAAAGAGGGTTTTCCTGGAATTCAAACAAAATTCTCCATTTTGCGGCATTTTGACATCAAAAGAGCTGTTGTAACTCAGCCATTTAGCAAGAGAGTCTTGAAAATTATTTGCCAGGTGGATAACAAGAATAATTGGAATAGGAAAATTTTTGGGCAGTTTACAAAGAATATCCAAAATTACTTTTGGCCCGCCAGTAGATGCCCCCATAACTATTACATTGTAAGGTGTTGAAGGAGTTTTTTGCAGTTTTGAGGTTATTGTTCTATCCGGTAACATCTCTTTTTTTCTTTTTTTTATATGGGTCACAACTTTAATTCTGGCCGCTCGTTTGATTCTGGATAAAAGCTCCTTGTCCCAGTTTTCACATGTTTTTTCAATAAAATCTAAAGCTCCAGATGATAGAGCATCCATGGTTTTATAATTTTCACCCCGGTTTGTGGCTGATGAATGAATTAAAATAGGAGTCGGTTGATATGCCATTATAAGTTCAGTTGCCTCCTGACCATCCATAACAGGCATCACAAGATCCATTATTATTACATCAGGTGAATACCTTTTTACCATCTCAAAAGCGATTTTGCCATTTGAGGCTTCTCCAGCAACAATTGTTTCTGGGTCTTGCTGGATTAATTTCGCAATCTTTTTACGAATTGTCAGCGAATCATCTACAATAAGAACTTTTATCATTGGTTTTCTCCAGATCTAAATCAGACTTTTTTAAATTAACCTTTCAATGGTTTCCAGGAAAACCTGCTGATTAAATGCTCCTTTAATAATATAGGCTTGAACGCCGGCTTCAATGCCTTTGCGTTTATGCTCATCTTTTGCAAGGGAAGAAATAATCATAATCGGAGTTTCCTTGTGCTCAGGATCATGCCGGATTCTGGATGATAATTCAAAACCATTAATTCCGGGCATTTCAACATCTGAAATAATAAGATCATACTGATTGGCAGATAGAATATTCAGCGCGTCTTCACCTGAAGTAGCAAGGGTGACATCATATCCCTCAGCTTCCAGGATTCCACCAATTAAAACCCGGCTTGTGAGAGAGTCATCCACTGCCAGAATTCTATAAGCTGGTTTGGAAAGATCAGTTTCTGGATCAGAATCTGAAGCATAGCTGCCGGTGGTCTGATTCGTTGACATTTTAAACAGGTGCGCGACATTCAGAATTGTGGCAGGCTGCCCATTGCTTAATATCGAACCACCAATAAAAAAAGGTGAATCCCGCAGTTCTTCTCCCAAATCCTTAATAATTATTTTATGAATCCCCATAATTTTATCAACTGAAAACGCAGCGGATTGATCTTCTGATTTTAACACAATATAAGGAGTTGAACTATTGTGTTGCGAGTCATTGGAAATCTCCAATATATTACAAAGTTGGATTAAAGTTACAGGTTGTTCATTAATATTGACAATAGCTTTTCCAGCCAGATAATCAATTTGATCCAGGTTTGTATATCCGGTTTCAATAACAAGGTTTAATGGAATTAAAAAATGACGACCTGACGTTTCAATTAGAAAAGCATTTATCATATTCATTGATAATGGAACTTTCATGGAAAAAGCTGTAAATTCATCAATTTTTGTCTCAATTATTATTTGACCCCGCAGGGATTCCACCTTGTTTTTAACAATATCCAGGCCAACTCCCCGGCCGGCCAGCTCAGTAATGATTTTACCGGATGAAATACCGGAATGGAAAAGATAGCGCAGGCTTTCTTTTTCAGTTAATTCCTTGAATCTGTTTTCATCAATAATGCCCTTTTTAAAGGCAATCTGTTTGATTTCATAGGCATCTATGCCACGGCCGTCATCCCGGCAGGTAATATGGATGAATTCGCCATTTTTTTTTATCTCAAGTTCAATTAATCCTTCCGGTTTTTTACCCTTATTTAATCTGTCGGCTTCATCCTCAATTCCATGCACGGCTGCATTTCTCATTAACTGATTAACAGGTTCTTTCAATTCCTGGAGCAGGTTACGGTCAAGTTCAGTGTCATTTCCTTTGATTTTCAGCTCAATTTTTTTGTCAAGCTTAACTGAAAGATCCCGAACGATTCCTTTGAAATAATGTGAAATATCATCAACCCGCATGGATCTTATTTTATTTACCACCTGATAGATGCTTTCTGTGGATTGTTTAAACTCTTCAATCAGAAGATCTAATGCCGAGGTATCCTTTAAAAAAGCATCCTGCACAGCCTTAATATTTTGAAATATTCCGGGCACGGTTGAATCAGCCGTAAGAGTATTAACTTTTTTTAACTCCAATGATATTTTTGATAGAGATTTCAATTCAGACTTTAAATTGGTATGGATTTGTTCAAGCCTTATGGCACCTGTAATTAGTTCGCTGCTCTGGTCCATTACTGAATCTACATCTGCCAGGGCAACCCGTATGGTCTCGGCTAATGTGCTGGATGGAGATCCCTTCTCCTTTTGTACCGCAGATTTTCCGGCAGCTTCAGAAAGTTTGATTTTATCATTGGCCTCTAATTTTGGGACATCACCGTTTTTACTTTTTTCAGATACCAAAGATTTCAAAGATTCTTTAGTATCCAACGGGTTTTTAAGCGGCTCCGGTGCATTCGCACTTTTATCATTTTCAGATACAAAACGTTCCAAAACAGCCTCAATATTCTTAGCATCTTCAGAATCGCCGGCTTGAATTGTATCTTTTATGGTTCTGATGACGTGAATAGTATCTATGATAAGGCTGATTTGATCTTTTGTTAAAGAGAGACCCTTGTCACGGGTTGCGCTGAACAGATCTTCTATGACATGGGCCAGCTTGCTGATCTTTAGCAGGCCAACCACATGGGCTGCGCCTTTAAGTGTATGTGCATATCGAAAAAGACGATTTAAAAGGTCCTGGTTTTTTGGATCTTTTTCAAATTCAAGAATTTCCCGGTCAAGGCTTTCCAAGAGTTCATCAGCCTCTATCATAAAATATTTATATGGATTATCGTTCATTGCAGTTATACTCTTTTAAGTTCCTCAGCCATTTGAAGCAGGTGTTTTGATGTCTCAAGAAC
>JAGGYV010000351.1 GCA_021162325.1 Desulfobacteraceae bacterium
AGACAATAGAACAATTCGATCGGGTCTTTAACACCAAAGTGAAGGGCCTTGAAGCACTGCTTAACGCCACTGCCAAAGACGATCTGAAAGTAATTTGTCTGTTCTCTTCTATTGCCGGTCGCACCGGAAATATGGGGCAAAGCGATTATGCCATGGCCAATGAAATTCTTAACAAGGTTGCGGATGCGGAAGCAATACGACGACAAGGCGAATGCTCTGTAAAATCCATCAACTGGGGCCCCTGGGACAGCGGCATGGTTTCTCCGCTTCTCAAAGCCCATTTCGAAGAAGTCGGCATCCCCCTGATACCCGTTGATTTGGGAGCAAAACGATTTGTGAAAGAAATAACCGAGGATGCCCCGGAAAATATTGAGATTGTCATCGGCCCTGCCCCTCCGGACAGTGCCATTGGCATCAGTATTATACCCCGGGACCTCAACCTGAGCCTGCTGGTAAACAAAGACAGGTATCCGTTTATCGACAGTCATCGGATACAGGATACACCTGTTGTCCCCATCACCATGGTTCTTGAGTGGTTTTCCAAAACAGCAGAACTTTACAATCCGGATATGAATTATGTTGGATGCAAGGACCTCAAAGTCCTTCGCGGGATCAAGCTCGACAACTTCATCACCGGGAGTGACCAATTTACAGTAAACTGCCATCAGCAAAACGGAGACCGCGCTTTTCTTGATCTTGAGTTAATAGGGCCTGATCGCGGCGCGCATTACTCTGCAAAAATAGAAATGTCTCTTAAAAACCCTGTAACCAATAATGAGATTAAAGCTAAGGAAAATGGGTTGCCCTCATGGAAGTGGGACGTTTCTGAAATCTACAAAGACATGCTCTTTCACGGATCGGAATTTCAAGTCATTAAATCCTTAAAAGGTGTTTCCAACGAAACAGCGACAGCTGTTCTTGGTGGGGTGGAAAAAATGTCCTGGCCGGATGAACTCTGGAAATATGATGTCGCCGCCCTTGACGGCGGGTTGCAGCTCGCCATCTTGTGGGGAATACACAATTCAAATAAAAAATCCCTGCCAACAAAAATAGGTGCCTGTTACTCCTACCACAATGGCCCTATAACCGGACCGATTGATTGCGTATTGAAAAGAAAATCAGTCCAAAATGGCCGTACTGTCTCGGACATCTCGTTTTTCGATTATGAGGGGAAACTTGCTGCAAAGCTTTGCGACGTTGAGATGCACATGCTCCCGGATACATCGCCCAATGGACATGAGAACCGATAAATATGTCCTTTGAACCGATTGCCATTGTTGGACAGTCCTGCGTCCTGCCGGGAGCACTGAATCCAAACGAACTCTGGGACAAAATAGCCGCTGGTGAGAATCTATTATCCAGGGTACCTGATGGGTATTGGCGGACGGACCCGAAACTGGTCATGGCTCCTGCCGGACAAAACACAAAAGATATCACCTGGTGTGATCAGGGGGGGTATGTCAGCGGATTCGAATCCGTATTTCGCCCTGATGGATTTGCAATTCCTGAAGAAGAAATCAGCAAGTACGGCCATGTGGTACACTGGCTGCTCCACACCGCCCGCGAAGCCTTAAATGATGCCGGATACCGAAACGCCAAAGGAATTAACGCAGGGATTGTCTTTGGGAACTTATCCTATCCATCTCCTTTAATGTCCGAATTTGCCGAATCTATCTGGCTTGACGCACAATCCGACAATTTTTTAAAAGGCAACGCAAGACAGCTGGCAAACGTTAAAAAACCCCATGCCGTCAACCGATTCATGTCCGGACTCCCCGCACACATCGTGGCCCGGGCGCTTGATGTGAATGGCGGCGCTTTTGCGATTGACGCAGCATGCGCATCATCGCTATTTGCCATGAAACTCGCCTGTGACAAACTCCACGACAGAACGGCAGACTTAATGCTGGCAGGCGGTGTCCAGGGATCAGATGATCTGCTTATTCACATCGGGTTTTGCACATTGCAGGCCATGAGTCAAACCGGCCGAAGCCGTCCATTCCACAAAAATGCAGACGGCCTGGTCCCCGCCGAGGGCGGTGGTTTTATAGTGCTAAAGAGACTTGAGGATGCTGTTAAGGCAGGCGATAAAATTCATGGAGTAATAAAAGCGATTGGTGTTTCAAACGACGGTAAGGGACACGGACTGCTTGTCCCTTCGGCCGACGGCCAGATCAGAGCCATGCAAAAGGCCTATCAGATGTCCGGGATCGATCCGTCACAAATCTCATTGCTCGAGTGCCATGCGACCGGCACAAAGGTCGGCGATGATATTGAATTGGAAAGTACCCGCCGTATTTTCGATGGCTTAAGCGATATCCCCATTGGCACGATAAAATCAAATATGGGGCATCCGATTACTGCATCCGGCATCGCAGGCCTGTTAAAAGTGACCGGCGCGATGAAAGCAGGCATCCGCCCACCCACGCTTCACGTAGAAGAACCGACCGACAAACTTAAAGGATCGCCATTTCGTCTCATCAAAGAATCAGAACCGTGGCCCTCAAACGGCCTGCGGATTGCCGGAATCAGTAATTTTGGATTTGGCGGCAACAACGCGCATCTCATCTTAGAAGAATTTGATAAAGGATCATACAAAAAACCGCCAAAAACAAAATCATATAAAAAACCCATCAAAAAAACAGACATCGCCATTGTCGGTATGGGCGCTATGGTCGCTTCCGGTACCGGCATAAAAGATTTTACGCGGACAATTTTTTCCGGGAAATCTTCTCTCTCAGAAGCTGAAGATGGACATATGGTCGGAATCACCGGTCCGTTTGAGTTGCCCCTAATGGGACTCAAGTTTTTCCCGGCAGCCTTGGACCAAACCCTTCCGCAACAGCTTCTCATGCTCAAAGCGACCATGGAAGCACTTGATGACGTCGCCAAATTCCCCAACAAACAGGCCGGCGTATTTATAGGCATGGGCTGTGACTGCGAAGTCACCCGTTCCGGGATGTGCTGGCGGCTTCCACAATTTGTCAGCGACTGGGTGAAGGGGGAAAAAAGAACCCCTCAAATGAAAAACCAACTGAATGATTGGATTGAGTTTATCAAAGATGACCAGATCAATCCGGCACGGGAGGCATCAGCGATTTTAGGGGCCATGCCCAACATCGTTGCAAACCGAATCAGCAGCCAGTTTGATATCGAAGGACAGTGCTTAACTGTCTCGTCAGAAGAACTCTCGGGCATAAGGTGTCTTGAACTGGCTGTCCGATCGCTGACTGCCGGTGAGATAGATGCAGCTATCGTCGGCGCTGTGGATATATCGTGTGAAACCGTTCATCAGACAGCGGTTAAAGAAATTCTAAACGATCAAAGACAAATTCCCGGCGACGCTGCAATATCCTTGATTTTAAAGCGCACAAAAGACGCAAGATCCGCCGGTGACAAGATATATGCGCTGCTATCTGACGGGGTAGATAAGGATCAGGATCCAAAACTCACGCTTTCGCTATCACTCGATGAAAGCGGACAAAACATTACACCCCTTGTCGGGCACGCCCATGCGGCGTCGGGATTACTACATGTTGCAACAGCTGCGCTGGCCTGCCACTACAAAGCTTTGCCCGCAGGGGCTGGAAACAAGGCGCTCCCCTGGCTATCGCCCCACGAAAGATCTGCCAAGGTCACCATAAATGCCCTGGGCGGAGAGTCTTCGACAGTCATTGTAAAAGAAGATAAAAAAACCGCTGCCGGACATCTGCTAACAGATTCTATCCCCCTGCTCTACATTTACTCCGGCAAAGACCAAACAGAAATATTAGAAAATCTCGACAAAAGGCATGAATCTGACACCGGACCGGCGCGTTTGGTTCTCGTGGCGCAGGATTCTGTGGCTCTCGAAGAGTTAACCCAACAAACTAAGATTCTCTTTAAAAAAGAACCAAACACAAGAAACATTTTTCTCGCTAAAGGCATCTACTATTGCAACCAGCCGGTTGAAGGTGAACTCGCGTTTGTATTTACAGGTCCTGCCGGGGCATATCCCCAAATGGGCAGGGATCTGTTTCTGGCAATGCCGGAACTTATTGAAGAAGTGATTTCCCGTCTCGGCCTTGATGCCAAAGATACTGCCAGGTGGATGCTTAATTCGGACAATGATGAAATTCAGGCCCCGGAAATCATGCTGTGGAGAAGTTCATTTTTATCCCAGATTCATGCGGTTCTCACTCAAAAATATCTCGGTCTCAAACCACAGGCAGCCATTGGCTTTTCATCCGGAGAATCCAACTCTCTGTTTGCCATGGGAGCCTGGCAGGATATGGGACAAATGTTGACCGACATCAAAAACAATGGCGTGTATACTCATGAAATCGGCGGAGATTTCAATGTCGCTAAACGCGCCTGGAAATCCAAAAGTAAAAAGAAAGTTGATTGGGCAAACTACGGGATACTCGCACCTGAAGACGCCGTCAAAAATGCGCTCGATTCAGAACCCCTTGCGCATCTTATTATCATCAATGCACCGGGCAATTATGTCATCGGTGGAGACAAAAACGCCTGCGAAAGAGTTATTCATAGAATTGGGCAACACCGCGCATTCCCCCTGACTTACAATATCGTCAATCACTGCCCGGAACTATCGGCATACGCTGATAATTGGCGAAAATTACATCGCCGTAAAACCAAAAACGTGGCAGATGTAAGGTTTTACTCAAGTTCAACGTGCAGCCATTATCACCCCACAACTGAGAAATCAGCCCAGGCCATTGTCGATATGGCCACACACGTACTCGATTTTCCGGCCATGATTGAAAACGCATACAATGACGGCGTCAGAATTTTTCTCGAACACGGCCCTCGCAGCCAGTGCAGCCAGTGGATTGACCAGATACTTAAAGATAAAGAGCACATTGCTATTGCAATGGATAAACGCGACCGATCTTCCATAGATAACATTTTTCATGCCATGGCCCAACTTAAGTCAGCCGGAATTGCCGTAAATTACAAGGAATTTAAAAATTTAACTTTATCTTCGGGAAAGAACATCAGTACCAGCCAACCGGATAATGGCAAGCCGATACCAACCCGGGTTTACAAGGTTCATCCGTCTCAAATAGAGCTGCCTGAAATTTCACAGACAAAGAGGGAAAAAACGCATATTACCTCGATAACTACAGATCTTACGGACAAGAATAACAAATCAAATCTTGAAACATCTGAAAACAAACAGGTTATGGGGCCGGCGCCCCCGCTACCGCTTGTAATGGAAGGAATAGAAATGCTCACAGAGCAAGCTAATGATATTGACAAAAAAGTTATCGCCGATGAGCCCCAAAAAGCAACGAACCCCTTATTAAGCAGCCGCAATGTGCCGGCAGAAAAATCAAACACAATGATAGAGGGAATAACAGATTCTTTGAAAGACCACTCTGCAATGGATCTTACCCCAAACAATATAGTGGAGCATATTGCAGTTCAAAACGCCAAAGTGTCACAGATCCATCAGGAATTCCTTGTCCAGCAGGCCAGCGTCCACAAAAACTTTCTGGATCACCGCCAAAACGTACTGGCCCTATTGGGCAGACTCTCCAATCAGAAAATTTCTTCTTCCACCGTGAATGAAGCGCCATCGCTTTCCGGACAGGCCATAAATACTGCTCCTGTTGCAGCGCAGGTTGCCAGGGAAAAGAATATCACACCTACCGGTCAAACGCCGCATTTGGCAGCTTCCAACCAGCACCCGGATTCTGATGGTCTTATTGCAACTGCCTCTCCGATCAAGCCTTCTGAGCCGATTAAAGAACAATTGTCCAAAGATAAAAATATCGCGTCGGCTACAATAAGAAAGGCCCCTGCACCATCAACCATGAGCCCTGAGCGTGTTGATCCTGCTAAAGATCAGTTTGCCAATGCGCAGTATATTGAACCGAGCGGCCCACAGTTCACCAAGGAACAACTCGAAATTTTAGCGTCCGGCAAGATATCAGACGTGTTTGGTGAGATGTTTAAGATACAGGATGACTATCCCAGACAGGTGCGCCTTCCCGAATATCCGCTTCTCCTGGTCGACAGAATCACCGGACTGGATGCAGATCCCGGCCAAATGGGTAAGGGGATTATCTGGACAGAAACGGATGTCGTGGCTGACGGGTGGTATCTCAATGACATTTACATGCCTGCAGGCATCACTGTGGAATCCGGCCAATGCGACTTAACCCTTGTCTCTTACCTGGGTGCTGATTTTCAAAACAAAGGCAAGAGAGTTTACCGTCTGCTTGGCTGCGATCTTGTTTACTATGGAGAACCGCCGCGAGTGGGGGACACGCTGTGCTATCAGATTCACGTGGACGGGCACGCCAACATAGGAGAAACCCGAATCTTTTTCTTCCGCTATGACTGTAGAATCAATGGAGAACTCCGAATGTCTGTGCGAAACGCCCAGGCAGGATTTTTCTCTGACGAAGAATTAGGCGCATCCGGCGGCATCCTCTGGACTCCTGAATCCGGCGACCACAAACCCGAAGGCGATGCGATCGTTGATCCGCCGGTGGCAGAATGTATGCGAAACAAATTTTCCATAGACCAGGTAAGAGCATTCTCAGAAGGCCGTGTCTTCGAGTGCTTTGGTCCGGGTTTTGAATTAGCCCAAACCCATTCCAAAACACCTAAGATTCAATCCGGTAAGATGCTGCTCCTGGATCAAATTACCCGATTCGATCCCAAGGGCGGACCATGGGGTCGCGGTTACCTTAAAGTTGAGAACATCATCCCGTCAGATGCATGGTACCTGGCCTGTCATTTTAAAAACGACCCCTGCATGCCCGGCACCCTCATGAGCGATGCCTGCCTGCAAGCCCTTTCGTTCTATATGACCGCTATGGGGCATACGTTAAAAAAAGATGGATGGCGCTTTGATCCAGTGCCTGATGAGATTTATCACATCAAATGCCGGGGCCAGGTGACGCCCAACAGCCAAAACCTTATGTATGAACTTTTTGTTGAAGAGATTATTGACGGGCCCTGCCCCACTATCTATGGGGATATTTTAGGCACCTGCGACGGGCTCAAAATTCTTCACATTCGCCGGATGGGCTTGCGGCTGGTGCCGGATTATCCCTTAGATTGCTGGCCCCACTTACTTGAAGGCCATGTTGAGAAAAATGACGTTGCCAGAATCGGTGATATGGAATTCGGATATAAATCCCTGCTGGCCTGCGCATTCGGCAAACCATCCGAGGCATTTGGGGATCTTGGGAAACCGTTTGACGGACCCCGGCATATCGCCCGCCTTCCCGGACCGCCCTATCATTTCATGTCACGGGTGTCGTCTATCAATGCAACAATGGGCGGCATGAAAGCCAATGAAACCATAGAAGTCGATTACGATATCCCCGCAGACGCCTGGTATTTTGATAAAAATGGAAATCGCACCATGCCCTTTTGCGTGCTGATGGAGGTCGCTTTACAGCCGTGCGGATGGCTGGCCGTGTTTGAGGGCGGGCCTGCCACATCAGATAAGCCGCTTTATTTTCGCAACATGGATGGAACCGGCACCATAACAGCTGAAATATTTCCTGATGCCGGAACCATTCGCACCCGCACCACCGTCACAAAAATTATTAATTTTTCAGGCATTATTCTCATCAATTTTGATGTGGAGTGTTTTATTAAAGACGTTTGTGTTTATAAAATGGAGACGGGATTCGGTTTTTTCCACAAAGAGGCCCTTGATAATCAGGTGGGGCTTTCCGCAACCGATGAGCAACGAAAATGGCTTGATGAACCGTGCGATTTTTTAGTTGATCTTACTGACAGACCAGAAAAATATTGCAATGCTGAACCCCGGCTGCCCAAGCCCATGCTGCTTATGATAGACCGCGTGACCGGATTCTGGCCTGAAGATGGGAAAAAAGGGCTTGGCCGACTCAGGGCTGAAAAAACCGTTGATATGAGTGAGTGGTTTTTTAAGGCCCATTTCTTTCATGATCCGGTTCAACCCGGCTCTCTTGGCGTTGAAGCCA
>JAGGYV010000039.1 GCA_021162325.1 Desulfobacteraceae bacterium
CTCAATTTGTTTGCGGAATTTCTCAATACGGTTTTTAGAATCGGCTATTTCTTGCTCTTTTTGTAGCTGCAAAATTTCCTCCATAAGTTGATTCAAAAGCCATTTTACCCACGTCGATGACTGAGGACTTGGGCGCTAACTAAAATGGAACCAGTTTTGCTAATCCAAACGGAACCAGATCTTGCGCACGGGTCTTTTTTTTAGAAGGGTTTTTTTGTAAAGTTGTTAGAGGCTGCATGAAAGAGTATATCAGATGGTATTTTAAAAATGCTGGTGAGACACGTAGCGTTCTGGTTGAAGAATCAGTGATGAGGATACCATCAATATGGTGATGGCAGAGAAGAGGGGATTAGATTTTTCGGTTAAGGGCAATGCTTATTGAGGAACTATTTGTCTATGTCATAGTCGTCCGGTAAATTCAGGAGGCCTCCCTTCGCCAATTGGTCCTCAATCAAATATCCAATTTCCCCGTTTTTTTTCAGCTGTAGAATCATCCATTTGGGGAGACGAATGGTGAGCAGTTCACGTCTCAAATGTTCCGGTTTCTTTCTTCGGCCGGCGCCTACCCGTTTTCCACCTCTCATTTCAAGCTCCAAGACAAGGTAATTTCTGATATTCGTGTAACGAGATTCAAACAGACCGGTGATATTCAGACCTCAAAACCGGCACTTTGGCGAACATCTCATTTTCTGAGGGAAGGACCATCAATATGAATGTTGATGCAGCGATGGTTGAGACGATCCAGCAAGGCATCGACCATGTCCTTTGGTTCAAGCAGCGAATACCATTGTTCAGGTTGAAGATTGGTCGTAATAATTGTGGACCGACCGGCTTCATAGCGATCTTTCATGAGTTTAAAAAAGGCGTTCATCTGCTCTTTTTTGAGGGTCAGGTATCCCAGTTCATCGAGCAGAAGCAGGTCATATCGGCAAAGGGCATTGAGGAGTTTCGGGGTGGACCGATCTGCCAAAGACGCATAGAGCTGATCGAGCAAATCCTGAACATTATAAAAACGCCCCCGGTACCCGGCAATAATGGCTTGACGGAGGATACCCACGGCCAATCCCGTTTTGCCGACACCGGTTTTTCCATGGAACACGATGTTTTCTCTTCGGCTGATAAAGTCAAGGCCGGACAACGTCATGATCCGGCTCTTCTGTATTCCCGGCTGAAGATCAAACGGAAAGGAGTTGAGGGTCCATTCCCATGGAAGCTTTGCAATCTGGACCCGATAGATCATGCTGCGCTCCTGCCGGAAACGTAATTCCTCAGCCAGGAGATTGTAGATAACCTCGTGAACGGAATGACCGTTCTTTTCAGCCGAAGCCAACTGTTCTTCGAGAGCCTTCAGCATGCCTTTAAACTTCAAATCAATGAGTAACTGTTCAATTTTCTTTTTCATAGATCAAAAAAGTCTCCCGCGGTATAGTCGAGAATCATATTTTCCAAACGCGACAAATCAAAAAGTCCATATTTAAGCGCCTGTGTTATGGCTTTCAAAAAAGGTTCCCCGGGATAAGTGCGTTTCAGATGAAGCAACCGACGTAACTTGACCATACCGCGACCGTAACTTCTTTTCTTCAGTTCAGCCACATACTCATCCAGGATGGCATCCTCTCCCGTCAACAGCTGTTCTTCTTTTGAAGGGATTCGGGGATCTTTTTTTCTTCGAATGGGAACATGGTGACCGGGCAGGGTTGTTCGGGTGTTGCGTTTATCCAGTATGCGGTCATGTTCCGCCACTTTTGTGTTTTTGTCATAAACGATGACTTTGAGCCAGTGTTTCTGTACTTCCAGGGAGTTCCCAATCAGCGCTTCAGGGACTGAATAGCGGTTGGTGTCCAAGTGCACATATCCCTGAACATCGGCTACCCTGTGTTCTGCCACATAGACTGGCGGCTGGTATGCCGGTAAATCAATGAGATATGGCTTTTCAATGACATAGGCCTCATCCGGCGTCATCCCTAAAGCCCGTTTAAACTTTTTATCGCTTGTATTCCGGCACCAGTCGATTGCCTGCCGGTTCAAATCCTGCCAGCTAACAAATGTTCTACCGGGAAGAAAATTGTTTTCCACAAAATGAAAAGGCCTTTCCACACGGGCACTTCGATTGGCGTCTCCTACAGCATGGGCCTTAAACCGGGTTCCATACATATCGCCGAAGTATTTCATTTCAGGCGCAATCAATGCATCAGGCCCGGTGCCGCCGGCCACAATAACATTGGTGTTGTCAACCATGCACCGGGAACACACCCCGTCCATAAACTCGAATGCTTTTTTTAGGAAAACCTTGCACTCAAACCGGGTAAAACAGGGGTAATACTGAATAAAAATCCTTCGGCAAAAGGCCAGGGTCAGGGATGCGCACTGGGTCGACATTTTTTTCCCATTAATGACAACCAGATGGGGTGACGTATCATGCTGCATCTCCTGACCGGGTTTAAAATGGTATTGGCCCGCCCGTCTTTTTTTACGTTCCCGGATCTCGTACTTTCTCATAATCCAGGTCAGACTCTGATAAGGGATTTTGATCTGTTGGCGGCTTTCCAGTTCCTCGGCCACTCGCACGGCATTTCCTTTACATTCCTTGAAAAGCTCGCGGATCAACGGGACATGTTCTTCATACCGGGAGTTCCTTTGGGGTAGAGCCTCTTCGTCCTGATCATCTAAAACCTTCGTGACGGTATTGCGACCGGCCTTCAGGGTTTTGGCGATGTCGCGCAAACTCATGCCGGTTTTTTTCAATTCCACAATGGCATCTTTTTTGGATTGTCGGATCATAATTGGGTCGCTTTCTTGAGTTCCAGTGCTTGTTTTTCTATCTTTTTCACCCAGGTTTTGAGCGTTTGTTTCTTCAACTGATCGCTTTTTGGGTAATGGACATGCGAAACGGTTTTCACCAGACGTTTGAGAACCGCATATACCATTTCAATATCCTTGAACCATTTGCCTTCCGGTCCATCATGAACTTCTTTGGCTTGTTTAGACTGGGTTCTTTGTTCGAGAACTTTTATGAAAAGGGATGGATTTTCCAGCATGTGGTCTCGAACAGACCGGTTGCTTTTCTGGTAATGTGCGTAGAAACGGGCCAGTTCCCTTGTGGATAGAGGTTCTTTTTCCAGGTGGGCCAACAGTTTTTGTGCGTCTTCACCGTTGGCGCGCGCCAACGGCGCCATGACACGGCTGGCAGCCCAGGTTGAAAGTGAGCCTGCAATCACGGTTCTCAAAATATTTTCCGGCAGGGCTTCAACCAGGTCCAGCCGCCGTTTTACAAAACTCTTGTCGCGCCCTATTCGGGTTGCAATATGGGAGAGGCTGCACCCAAAACGCCGATGTAATTCCTGAAGTAAAACAGACTGCTCAATGACTTCCCATTGCCGTTCATTGGCCTTGGTTAAAAGCGAAAACATGGCATTTTGTTCGTTTTCTTTTGAGAATTGGACACATATCCGGTCCTTTCCACAAGCACAAAGCGCTCGAACACGCAGGTAGCCATCAATCAGAATCAGTTTGTCTTTTTCTTCAATAGCCAGGGCCGGAACGATCTGCCCGTAAGTTTCGATGGAATCCCTCAATCGCTTTAAAGCTTGGTGATTCATTATCCGGCAATGAGCGTAACGCAACTCCAGCAAATGAATATCAACGGTTCGGATGGATTCCATAACCCTTCTCCCGAAAGATTTCCTCTATGGTTTCTCCAAGACTGACCCAATTTCCTTGCCGGATCTCCTTTACCTGTTTCAGAATCACAGGACGTCTGGGAAGCGAAAGAACCTGAAACAGACGGCCATCAAACCCAATCAGATCCTTGTCCAACAAGCCATCGCGGGCATCGATATATTGATCCAAATGCACCTTTAAAATCCGGCAGATTCTGTCGTAACCATAATAAGAGAGCCCGTTTTTGTCAGATACCAACACCAGAAAAATGTAGAGCAGCAGCTCATGATGATTCAGGCTCTCCCAAAAGCCGTTTCTCAAAAAACGATGCTCCAGAAAGCCGAAGCTTCCATTGATGACACGCACTCTTTCGGGAAAAAGGACTCTTTTTTTGATCATTTTTTTCTCCTGTCATGGATATGGGGTTTTCTCAAAGCCTGTTACATCTGAAAAAACCCTCCCTGCATAAGCACGGCGAGGAAAATGGTCCACAACAACCCCGATCGACCCGCAAAAAAGACAGCTGGGTCGGTTCCCCGACCGCTTTTTGGGTTCAATATCACAGTCTTTTTGAGGTGTTGAACTATCATCACCAGGGTTCAGCTTGTTTTTTTTGGAATTTTTTGTTTTTTCGTACAAACGACGGGTCTCTTTGCCATTTTTCGAATGGCGATATTTACTCTGAGCTTCCCGATGCAGCTGTCTTTGGCGTATCCTGCGACATCGTTCCCCACAATAGGCCTGACCACGCCAACACGACCGACAGATGTGAAAAAGGCAACCACAACATCGGCATTGAACCACTCTTAAAAGGACATCTCCCATCATTCTGGCCTTGCAATTGACCGGAAACACACTTATATAAAATTGGTGTGTGTGTGGCTTCCGGCTCTATCCGGTGGTCAAAAAAGAAGGCCCGAAGCGGCTACTTCGGGCCTTCACCATCCATTCTACAAAGCAAATCGCATTTCCACTTAACCAAGCCTCTGTCTTGGAAGAAGAAAACCAAATCCAAAGAAAATAGATTTTATAAAAATTTATTGAAAAGTAAATCTACATCAACGACTCCTTTGCCGCCACTTATGGGTCCCTCATCGTCCGCTATACCTGAGGGCCGTACTCACCGGCGGTGACAGCCAATGGTTCAATTTCCATTAGCAAACTTGGTTCAGTTTTGATTAGCGTCGAAGCACCCCCGCTGGAAAATTACTCCAGCTTGAAGTCGGAAATTCGCCCCTCAAATAGAAAAATGTCCAAAAATCGGGGGGCAAAATCACATCTCGTAACGAGGTCTGAAATATTAATATATTGGGTTTTTATAATAATGAAAATTCTTTTAACTAATGATGACGGCATTCATGCCCCAGGGCTTTTTGCTCTGTACCAGGCCCTGAAATC
>JAGGYV010000329.1 GCA_021162325.1 Desulfobacteraceae bacterium
CCCGTTTGCCAGATCGTTGCGCCGCCCAGGGCTATGATGCAATGCAGGTGCTGGCGGCAGCAATCACCAAAGCCAATTCAAGCGTTCCCGACAAGATTGCGCGGGCGCTACATGAACTCGATAACTACGAAGGGCTCACCGGAGCCTACTCTTTCGATGACAATGGTGATGTCAATAATCGTCCCATATTTATGCTGGTCGCCCGGGAGGGTCGCTTTGAGATTGTTCAGAAATAAAAAACAAGCCATTTACTCTTTGTTCTCCTTTTTTTGTTTAATCTTGGTCACAAGTACGGCTTTTGCTCAGCAGTTTGCACCGGACATTCAACGGATCATTGATAAAAAGATGATTATTATTGCAATGGTTGAAAATGATCAGCCCCCATTTTTTATAAAGAATGAGGATGATTCTTTAGTCGGGTTTGATGTGGAGCTTGCCAGGGGAATAGCCAAAGAGTTGGGGGTTAAGGCAGTATTTAACCGGACTTCGAAGACCTTTAACGGTACGGTGGATCTGGTTGTCAACAGACAGGCGGATATTGCGATTTCCAAACTCAGTATGACCTTGAGCAGGGCGCAAAAGGTTTTGTTTACCCATCCCTATATCGTTTTAAGGAAAGCTCTCCTGATCAATCAACTCAATTTCGCAAAAGCGACAAAGGGTCAGGATCAGATCGATTTCATAAAAAATCTGAGGGGTGATTTAGGGGTGCTTGCAGCATCGTCCTATGTGGGGTTTGCGAAGAAGATGTTTCCCCATGCCGAAATTCACGAATTTAAAAAATGGGAAGATCTGGTGACGGCAGTGGAAAAAGGGGAAATACTTGCCGTATTTCGTGATGAGCTTGAAATAAAAAAGGTTGTTCGAAACAATCCTGATTCTGTTTTAAAGCTGCAAATCGTTGCCTTCAAAGACACCAAAGACCCTATCGCCATGGCGGTAAGTCCTGATTGCAGGCACCTTCTTTTCTGGCTCAACCTGTATCTTGATTCACTGAATATGGATATGGACGCAGATAAACTTCTTGATAAATATTATGAATAAAAACAAAAAAATAACTGCCCAGTGGCTTTTGAGCCCGTGGGTAATTTTTGTCTCAATGGTCGTTGGTGTGTTGATAGGCGTGTATAATAAAAATTTGGCAGTGATGCTTGCACCTTACGGTAAAATCTACTTGTCTTTACTGCAAATGTGTATTTTACCGGTGCTTTTATCTGCGGTCGCAGCCAGTCTTGGCGGCTTGGTAAGATCCAAGGACGCAAAAGGATCGATTAAACGTATGATCCTTGTTTTTGCCGGTGGATTAATCATCACCAGTGCCTTCAGTTTGACCTGCGGATTGATAGGTCAACCCGGATCCGGACTCAATAAAGAGACCCAAGCCGTTTTGGGTGAACTGGTGAACAAATCAGGATCGGAGCTTGGGCTTGAAATGAATTTTTCAGGGCCAAATGAATCTTCAAATTCATCCCCCGGCATCATGGATTTTTTCACCACAATTATTCCCGCGAATATCGCCGCTTCAATGAGCCGGGGGAAAAACCTTCAAGTGCTGTTTTTTGCCATCATACTGGGAATATCGATTGGTTTTATCCCCGACAAACAGTCCGACAGCCTGTTAATGACACTGGATGGAATCTACCTGGCATTTTCCCGGGTGATAAAATGGGCCATGTATATTCTCCCTTTTGGGCTGTGCTGTTTGATGGCCGATCAGGTTTCCCGGGTTGGGGTTGAAATCCTTTTTGCCATGAGCAGGTTTATCGTTGTTTTTTATATCGGAGCTGGCCTGTTTTTAGTTCTAAATACAATTATTATATGGCGGCGTTCGGACAGCTCTTTTTTTAAGGTGCTATCGGGATTGAAGGAACCAATCATTGTCGTGCTGAGCACCAGAAGTAGTTTTGCCACCATTCCGTCATCCCTGAATGCCATGCATGACAAATTGAAATTTGAGCAATCCACCACGAATCTTCTGGTTCCGTTGGGGATTACCCTATGTAGATACGGCAGCGTATTTTTCTTTAGTATTTCAACCATTTTTATCGCACAGCTATACAATGTGTCGCTCGGAATCGAGGGCCTGATCGTGGTTCTTATCGGTTCTATCCTGGCTGGCATGGCGACCTCCGGTGCTACCGGCGTTCTCACTCTTTCAATGATGCTCATCGTTCTGGAACCTCTGGGTTTGCCTTTTGAGGCCGTACTGGTTTTATTCATTGCCATTGACCCGATCATTGATCCGATGCGTTCCCTTCTCATCGTTTACCCGGCCCTTGCCTCTACCGCGCTCGTTGCCGAAAGAGAGGTGTAATTATGGTTGCCAGGAGTTTAAGATGAAAAAATGTATCGGTATATTAGGTGGAATGGGCCCAGAAGCAACCTTGTTGATGTTTAACAAGATCATAAGAAATACTGCAGCTGAAAAAGATCAGGATCATTTAGAAATCATTATTCATAATAATACAAGGGTGCCCGACAGAACTCAGGGGATTTTGTACGGGGGCGAATCGCCTTTGCCTGAAATAGTGAGGTCGGCATTGCTGCTCCAAAATGCCGGAGCTGATTTAATTGTGATGCCCTGTATAACGGCACACTATTTTTATGATGACGTATCGGGACAGATTGATATCCCGTTTTTGAATACGATAAACGAAACCGTAGATCATATCAAAACCCTTGACCAGGCAATTGACAACATTGGGCTGTTGGCAACGACCGGTACAATAAAAAGTCGATTATTTCAAACGGCTTTGTCGCAACAGGGGATAAATACGATTTTACCTCCTGTTGATCAGCAGGAAGCCCTTGTCATGGAGGCAATTTACGGAAAACAGGGGATTAAGGCACAGGGGAAGAGCACCTACACCAATTCCCGATTACGACAAGTGGGGCAGAATTTAATCCAAAACGGAGCCAAGGCCATCCTTACCGGATGTACGGAAATTGCAATTGCCGTTGGACAGGCTGATTTTAAATGTCCGGTTATTGATCCCATGGATGTTTTGGCGCACTCGGCAATCAAACATGCTTTTCAATGAGTCCGTATTGTTTGACTCATCAATAAAAAGAGGAGGAACAGTCAAAAAAAATACTCCGGTTTTTTTAGTGCAAACCAGAAAAACCTGAAGTTTTTTATTGCTATATTTGTGAAATTTAGTTATGAGTTTGAAAGTAATTAACAGTTTGGCAGGAGGAGAAACAGAATGAGTTTAGATGCTCTTAAAGATTTCGGCAAAAAAGTAATGGAAGATGCAGACCTTAAAGCAAAGGCAAAAAAGGTCGGCATGGAAAATGTTGATGGAATTATTGCCTTGGCAAAGGAAAACGGTTTTGACATCTCAAAAGAAGATTTCGAAGCCGCTGCCAAAGAAGCTCAAAGTTCCGATGAACTTAACGAAGATGACCTTGAAAAGATTGCCGGTGGTGTTGTAACTTCAACTGCCGCTGCTGTCGTAGGTGCCGCTGCTGCTGTCGTAGGCGCCGGTGCCGCTGTAACATCAACTACCCAATCTGGCGGCTGGTAAAGCGACCCAGAAAAAAGAGCGTTTTATCAATTCGGTTCAGGGTCTCCCTGAACCGAATTTCTTTTTTTATGTTCCGGTTCTTCTTTACGTTAGACAAATCTTTGATACTACAGCAGAGCTCAATTGAAATGAAAAATAACCAGAAAAAAAATTACCTTACAGTACTCGAATCATTTTCAGATAAAGAATGGGATTTGATTGTTCAACTCAAACGTTTTTTTGAGTGTGTCGAAGGAGACGCAGAATTCAGAAAAGCGCTAAATAGCAAAGCAATAGATTCAGAACAATATAAAAAATATCTGCAAGATATCGGTGTCCACATTGACC
>JAGGYV010000259.1 GCA_021162325.1 Desulfobacteraceae bacterium
CGGGAGTTTTGCGGGAAAGAATTTTCAGCCCATCGGGATTTTTCCGGAAATGAGGTGCTGGCCTTTTATTTAAAAGATATCTCCCTTGAAATTGATTCCGGAGAAATTGAAAATAATATCGAGATTGCTGACTGCCAGGGGAGCGATTCCCCGAATCCGCTCCACATGGCAATGATTCAGGATTACCTCCTGCTATCCAATCTGCTGATTTATGTCATCAGCAGCCGGACGGGTATTCGCCAGGCTGATATTAATTTTTTGTCCATGATTCGAAAAATGGGGATTATCGATCATATTATTTTTGTGGTCAACTGTGATTTGTCCGAACATGAATCCTATGATGAACTCCAGGCCCTTATCGGAAAAGTAAAAGAAGACCTTGCAATCATAAAAAAAGATCCGGAAGTTTATGCGTATTCCGCACTGTTTAGTCTTTTTAATGTAAATCAGGAAAATTTGTCTTCCAAAGATTTTCAGCGGCTGACCCAATGGGAAGGTGAGGAAAAGATTATTGCCTTTTCACATACACAGGAAAAAAAGTTTATCACGAATTTACGCGAAGTGGTGACGCGTCAGCGATATGCGCTTCTTTTTAACAATCATTTTGAGCGGTTGAAAATGATTGTTTCCGGGTTAAACCACTGGATCAGGGTAAACCAGGATGTTCTGTCCAAGGGGGCGGATGAGGTATCCCGGCTGCTGAAAAAAATAAAATCCCAGCAAAAAAAAACCAATCGTGTAAAATCAATGGTTAAAAGCACACTGGAAGGTGCGGTGCAGCAGATTAAACGGGAAATCAGAACAGATGTGGATCGTTTTTTTGACAACCGGTCCGGTGAAGTGGTCCCGGCTCTGATTGAATTTGTCAAAAGTTATAACATCCCGCTTTCCCAGTATCAGGACAAGGTGGCGACGGATGGTTTTTCCAACACGCTGTATCTGGTCTTCCAGGAGTTCAAACATGGCATTGATACCTATATGGCGGAAAATATTAATCCGCAGATATTTAATTTTGTGAAAAATGAAGAACTCAAAATTAAAGAATATTTTGAAACCATCACCGGTCCTTATGAGGTGATGGTCAATGACGCGTTGGCCGAATACAATACTGCCATGGAACGTCTGGGACTGGGAGTGGCTTCCGATTATCGCAAACCGGCAGCCGATGTTGATTTAAAAACGTTAAAGCAGGTGAATACGCTCGCGTTCCCGCCAGCGGCAGCAACGATGAATTACAGTACTGCCATTAAAACAGAAGCCATTATGCGCCTGGGGGTATATAATTTTATCAAGCAAATCAAACGGCTCATCCGTCAACCGGTAAAAGATGAAACAGCCAATGCGTTATCCGCGTTAAAAGATGCGATCAAGCGAATGAAAAAAGAAACAGAAGAAGGCCTGGCTTTTCATTTTAAGAATTACAGGGAAAATCTTAAGTTTCAGTATATTTTTCAGCTGGTGGATGCGGTATCAGATAATATATATGATTTAATGATTGAGCGGTTCCATGATTATACTCAGGATCTTTCCCGGTTAACCGGTTCAATGGTTAAAAACCAGGTTGACAAAGATCAGTTGACTTTTTCTTTACAGGCGTCCGCGTCAACGGTGGATGAAATATCCGGTAGAATAAATCGATTTGGAGATATGCTTACAAAGACAGTGGATAAGGATTCGGGTTAAATTTGGTTTGTCCTGGCCTGAAGATTTTTTCAATGACCCTGAAAACCATTTGTAAATCTATTTTTTTGTCTTTGATTTTTGTGTTTTTGGGGCAAACTTTTTTAAAAATTCAAAAAGTGTGAAGTGACTAAAGTGATCTAAAGTGCCTAAAGTTGTAGACTGCGCAAAACGCGCGATCATTTTTAATATAAAAATTGAAAATGCCAAAGGCATTAACCATAACTTTAGCTCACTTCAAACTTTAGTTCACTTTTAACTTTTCCGGTTTATCCGGGTTAGGATGGAGGGAAAATGGCCAAAAAACACGCACGCATTGTTGCCATCGCAAATGAAAAAGGCGGCGTTGGAAAGACGGCAACGGTTGTTAACCTGTCAGCCGCCTTGTCCCTGGAAGGTCAGAAGGTTCTTGCCGTTGATATGGACCCACAGCACAATACCACAAATGGTCTGGGTATTGATGCAACGGATGACAGTATCAGTATTTATGACCTGATCACCCATGGTGGTGAATATAAAGCCGAGGATGCGATTTGCCGGACCCAATGGGAAAAACTTGATTTGATTCCTTCGCATATTGATCTTTCAGGTGCTGAAATTGAACTGGTCGATGAACAAGGGCGTGAGAACAGGCTTAAGAATGTCATTTCGCAGGTGGCTGATGCATATGATGTTATTATTATGGATACGCCGCCGAGTCTTTCCCTGCTGACAATCAACGTGTTTGCCGCAGCCAGTGAAGTCGTGGTGCCATGCCAGACACACCCCTATGCGTATAAAGCCCTTGAGGATCTCTTTGATACAATAGAGGACATCAAGGAAGAAATTAATCCGGAAATTACGATTTCAGGTATTATTCCCACATTCTATGATCAGCGAACCAGAATTAGCCGGGATATTTTGGAAAGACTGAAAACCGATGCGCGATATAAAGATTTGTTGTTTGACACCACCATTCGTGTCAATACCACCATCACCGCCAGCTCAGATAAGGGAAAACCGGTTGTTTTTTATCGGAAAAGCAGTTATGGAGCAAATGATTACATGGCACTGGCCCGTGAGTTTCTTGGCCCGTAGGTCGGGATTCTTTCCCGACAAATGAAAATGGCATGTCAATCGGCAGATTTTGGCGCCGGGCAAGAAACCCGGTCTACGATAGAAGTTATTTTTTGATACAGTGGCACGCAGTGCCATTAATTAGCTTCCAAATAACTCATCTATAAATGACTGAAATGATAGACAAGTTGTTTTTCTAATACAGTGGTGATTCGTCACCATGAAAAGCTTTTTACGAAGCTGTCAATGACTGATATGTCAGTCAGAAAGAGACCAGGAGAACTGTTATGGGAGAACCCAGTACAAAAAATTCGTTGATTAAATCGGCGATCCAAATATTCAGGCAGAAAGGGTTTCAGATGGCCCGGGTGTCGGATATTGTCTCTGATGCAGGGGTCGCTCAAGGGACCTTCTATAATTATTTTAAATCCAAGGAAGAAATTTTCAGAGATATCTGCAATGTGTTTATTGATCAGGTACAAGAAAAGTTTATTGAAAGAACTGAGCATATGTTTGACGGTGACACCTCGGATGAGGTGGTGAAAAATGTGCATCAGGTGGTCCGAGATCTCTTTCAGATTTATCATGAAAATTTAGATGTCGCAGAACTCCTGTTCAGGGAGGGTATCGGTAATGGCGGAATCTTTAAAGAGATTTATGAAGGCATGCTGTCTTTATTTCTTGAGCTGATTGAAGAGCAAATTGAAAAAGCGATTCATCGGGGGTTTGTTCATATTGAGGACGCCCAGATCGGATCTGTTTTTTTATTTGGTTTGTTTGAAAGGGGGCTTTTATATTTTATGCTGATCCGAAAAAATACGGATCTGGAAAAACTGGAAAGAGTGATGGTGGATTTTGTATTAAAAGGGCTTTCTTTTGATTATAATTTTGAGGCTTGATTTAACAAACTCGTAAGAAGCTTTTCATGGTGACGAATTATTAC